>JANQHY010000302.1 GCA_028282395.1 Gammaproteobacteria bacterium | reverse complement strand
ACATCACGCATCATTGATGAAATCAAGGGTGTTACCATAATGGCAAGAACTAAACCCGCAGTAAAAAAACCAATACCAATTGGTAACCCGGCAAAGAGTTTATTAAGTAGAGGAATATCACGTGTTAGATCAATCATCCATGGTTGAAAATGGCTCTGTAAAAATGGTGCCAGGAAAAATAGTCCCCACATTCCGTAAATAATGCTTGGAATCGCCGCTAATAGCTCAATCAAGCGTGATAAAATTGTTGTCAATGGTGATGGCTTCATAATCTGGGTAATCATGAGGGCAATGCCAACACTAATAGGAATGGCGATTATCATGCTCAAAACTGCTGTGATAAGTGTCCCTACCACCGCCGGCAACGCACCAAACTGATCTTTAGCCGGTGCCCAGTCACTACTCCAGAGGAATTTAATACCAAACCGTTCAATGCTTGGCCAGCTTAAAAAGACGAGATAACTCACTAGAAGAACAAATAGTACAACTACCAGCACCGCGAGAATGCGAACGAGCAGAGCAAACGCTCGATCTGCACTAAATAGACGCCGTTTAAATAGAAATGGTTGCATCATATAAAACTCAATAAAGTTGGCCTAATGGTAATCATTAAAGTTGTAAAACACAAGACGTTTTATTAATGCGTTTACGCCTCTTTTTACAAATAAATTACCCCTTAGTAATAACTGTAATTTTATTTCATAACTGTTTGATTATTAATCATAGAAATAGCGCTCCTACCCCTTTATGCCAATGATTATTCCAGAAATAAGCACATAGATATAAAAAGCCTTTTTTATTCTTTCTGTTGATAATTTTACCGTTAGTTTCCCACCGATAATACTTCCTACAACGGCCATAATAGCAATACAGATGAATGCTGGCAAATAAATGTAGCCAATATGCCAATTGCTACCAATATGGCCAAGATGGTCACTAAAAATAGCGTAAATCAGTGCGCCAATGATATCAGCAGGAAGCGCAGCAGCAATATTGGTGCTAACTGCCTGACGGTAAGGCACATAATTACTAAGGAAAGGAATCATGAAGATGCTGATCGATATACTACTAGCAATACTTAAAACTGAAGCTAACAGTGCAACAAAAAAGGTGACAACCCCCAACCATAGGGTCAAAGGCCGCTCCTGCTCCAGGATCGTTGTTTTACTGCCTGGCCAAAAAAGCTTATATGCAGCAAGTAGCCCTAAAAGAATACCGATGCAAAGATGCAAAACTGCTGACGGGAGTCCAATCGTAATATGTGGACCAATAAATGCACCGATTAATACCGCTGGCAACATAACAATAAAATAGTTAAAGCTTTTTTGATGGCCAATTCTGGCAAGCGTAACATAGGCCGCAATCGCTATAACAGGGAAAGTAGCAATACCGGTACCAATTGCTAACTTCAACGCCACATCAGCAGGAAAAATGTGCAGAAAAATAAAACTCAGTCCAGAAAGAATAATCAAGCTACCGCCACCTCCTATGAGGGTAACGATAAAGCTACTGAGCAGACCAATAATGAGATAGGCAATCAGCAAAATAACTGGATAGTGACCAACAACTGATGACAATATAGTAGACTCCTAAATTTCTACAAAAACGACATAGCCAGATTAGGTATTAAAAACTTTTTCCAATCCCGATAAGGCAACCATCCCACTAATTTGCGCAGGCAAATGGTGAAATTGCACTTGACGATCACGCCGTTTCCATTCACACAGCAGTGCTAGGCCAGCACTATCCATATGTGTCACCGCGGATAAATCAAACTGTGATACACCACTACGCTTGAGTAAAGTTAATGATTGTGCAAACAGTGCTGTTACTGTGGCAAAAGTCAGCTCTCCTTCAATATGGAAACTACCCGATTTGTTAGTAATCTGCGCTGTTGCCATCATTAATAGCTACTGCTCTGCTTTTGCGGGACAGGATGCTGCTCCAAACGGGTTATGACCTGGTCAATGGAGTTGCCCTGTGACAACATGCTCTGAATTTGTGAACGGAAACTCTCCAACAGGCTCACTCCTTCAACGGTCATATCATAAACACGCCATTTTCCGCTATTAACATCCTTGGCTAAGCTATAACTGACACCAACCGGCGGACCTTCCGAACGAACAATCTGGCTAGAAACATTGACAGACTGGCGATTACCAACACCGCCCCTAATTGGGAAGAAACGTATACCCTGATCGGTATAGGCATCGAGAGCACCTGCATAAGTGCGCACAACAAGATTCAGAAACGCATGGCTAAAGCGTTGTCGCTGCTGAGGTGTTGCTCGAGCCCAAGCATTACGCCCTAATACTGATTGCGACATTTTCATCTTATCAACATACGGTAATAGCTCATTATCAACAATCGTGTAGATGTGATTAGGATTTTGCTTAATCACCGCCTTTTCACGCTTTAAGGTTTTGAGCAAGTTGCTTGAGATACAGACCAACATATTAACTGGCTGGCTTTGCGAGCAGCCGCGTGTCTGGACCGCAGGTGTGCCGCCAACCGAGTGAGCTGGTGCCACACTATTTGACATTGGCGCTTGGGCCATAGCGGCGGTAGCAGTGAAAAGTAACAATAAGCCTGACGTGTACAATTTTACTTGTTTCATTATAATTTTCTCCTCGCTAATCGACTAAGCTTTAACCGAGTTAGCCTTTGACGACAGTGACAGCAGGCGCTGCCTTATCACTGGCGCTCTGTTTCGCTTTATCGCCCCCACCCTTTAAACTAAATAATAGCTGACCTATCAGATTTTGTAAAATTAATGCTGAATGACTATTTTGGATCTGGCTACCATTTTTCAGATTCTGCTCAGAAAATCCGGGGGTTAAACTGATGTAACTCGACCCCAATAATCCGGCCGTATAAATGTTCGCTGTTGAGTCGGTTGGGATGTGATTATAACGCTGATCGATGGCAAAAGTTGCTATAGCTTCAAAGGTTTTCGGGTCAAGCTTAATCTGGGTGACCTGGCCAATTTTAACACCCCCAATGGTTACCGGCGCACGTACTTTAAGGTCGCCAACATTATTAAAATTGGCGGTAACATTGTAAACATTGGTGTGGCTATAGTTCGTTAACCCACTCACCTGAATCGCTAAAAAAACGAAACAGACGACGGCTACGATAATAAAAAGTCCGACAACTGTCTCAATAATCCCCTGTCTCATGGCTACCAACCTCCCATCATCATTGCCGTTAATACAAAATCCAGACCTAAAATCGCCAGTGATGAATATACGACGGTCCGCGTTGTTGATTTACTAATACCTTCAGAGTTAGGCACACAATCATAACCCTGATAGACAGCGATCCAGACGATCACAAAAGCAAAAACTATCGACTTAATGATACCGCTGACAATATCTATACGAAAATCGACATAAGATTGCATATTAGACCAGAAAGTACCACTATCGGTTCCTAACCAGCCCACTACAACCAAATAACCGCCATAAACTGCTAATAAGTTAAAAATAATGGTCAGCAGAGGCAGTGAAATCAACCCAGCCAAAAAGCGTGGAGCAATGACGCGTCGTAGTGGATCGCAAGCCATCATCTCCATACTCGACAGCTGTTCTGTTGCCTTCATTAGGCCAATCTCCGCAGTTAAGGCTGACCCAGCACGGCCAGCAAAGAGCAGTGCTGTCACCACCGGCCCCAGCTCACGCGTAACACTCAGAGCAATTAACTGCCCCAGCGCATCGGTAGCGCCAAATTTATCCAGCGTATTGTAGCCCTGTAGCCCAACAACCATGCCGATAAACAGTGCCGATACGACAATAATGACGAGTGATAGGCAGCCTTCAACATAAATTTGTCGACATAGCAGATGAATGCTTTCCCAACGTAACGGTAGCCGTACTAATGAACGCCACAACAACCAACCTGCTCGGCCGATTGCGCGCATATAGTGGAGACCGCCACGTCCTAATAAACGAATACCGCTCATTGCAATATATCCTCCGCCATCGGCTTGCACGGATAGTGGAATGGCACCGGACCATCAGGCTGCCCCTGCATAAACTGTTTGACCTCTGGCAAGTCACTCTGTGCCAGCTGCTGAGGTGAACCATCAGCTGCAACTCGCCCTTCTGATAACAGATAAACTTTGTCTGCAATGCTGGCTGTCTCTGCCACATCATGGGAGACAATAATCGAGGTTATCCCCATGGTTTCATTCAAAGTTTTAATTAATTTCACTAATACTGCCATTGAAATCGGGTCCTGTCCGGTAAACGGCTCATCATACATCACAACTTTTGGATCAAGGGCAATCGCCCGTGCTAGTGCTACCCGCCGCGCCATGCCGCCAGAAAGCTCGCTGGGCATCAAATCACGCGCTCCACGCAATCCTACCGCCTCGAGCTTCATGAGTACTAGATGCCTGACCATGCGCTCATCAAGACGTGTCTGCTGGCGAATAGGGAAGGCAACATTGTCAAAAACAGAAAGATCGGTAAAAAGTGCGCCACTCTGAAACAGCATTCCCATTTTGCGCCGCACATGGTAGAGACGACGGCGCGATAGTTGATGGATATTATCACCATCAAAAATGACACTACCGCTATCAGGGCGCAATTGCGCGCCAATCAACTTCAATAGCGTTGTTTTACCGGTACCGCTCGGCCCCATAATCGCCGTAATTTTACCCTCTGGAATAGCGATATCGACACCACGGAAAATAGGCCGCTGCTCCCGACTGAAAGTTAGTTCTTCTATTTCAACAATATTAGCCATAATCGCCTTACAAATAATGGCCTTCTATTCTAGGGGATTTCTGTTAGAATAACAACGATGAAAGAAACACTAATTAACAACGATGAGATCCTCATCACTGAGAAGATGGCCAATCACCTGCAACCAACGTTAAAAGGCGATGATCTATTCTGCCAAAGCGCAAAAAGGGTAATTGCTATTGAGGCTGAGGCCGTCAATGCTGTCGCTGCAACGATTGACGAACAGTTTAGCGCTGTCTGTGAAACACTCCTCGCCTGTCGTGGTCGTGTTATTGTTATCGGCATTGGCAAATCAGGCCATATCGGTAGCAAACTTGCCGCCACTCTCGCCAGCACCGGCACCCCGGCCTTCTTTGTCCACCCTGCTGAAGCCAGCCATGGTGATCTTGGCATGATTACCACTGAAGATGTACTGTTTGCCATCTCTTACTCTGGCAACACCGAAGAGATTCTGTCATTACTACCGGTAATTAAGCGCCGCAACATTAAAATGATTGCACTCACTGGCAAGCATGACTCCCCTCTTGCCCGGGCCGCTGACCTTGCCCTGACACTATCAGTCGAACGTGGGGCCTGCCCACTTAATCTTGCCCCAACCGCTAGCACCACAGCAATGCTAGCCCTCGGTGATGCTCTGGCGATATCACTGCTCAATGCGCGCGGCTTTACTCGTGAGGATTTCGCACTATCACATCCCGGCGGCAACCTTGGTAAACGCTTACTCCTAACCGTGGAACAAATTATGCATCAGGGCGCTGCTATCCCGGTAGTCTCAGATCAAGCAACGCTAAAAGAGGCACTGGTAGAGATGACGGCCAAACGACTGGGCATGACGGCAATCATCGATAGTGAAGGTTGCGTTATTGGCGCTTTTACCGATGGTGACCTGAGGCGAGCACTAGAGCATCCACTCGATATCAACAATAGACGCATTAGCGATCTTATGACACGCCAGTGTAAAACCGTTAAGGCTGACCTGCTTGCTATTGAAGCATTCCAGCTAATGGAAAAGCATAAAATTCTTGCTCTGTTAGTCGTTGATGATAATAATAAGCTGGTCGGAGCATTTAACACTCATGACCTATTTCAAGCAGGAGTTACCTCATGAATGACATCACTGCCGCAGCAAAAAAGATCCGTCTCGCCATTTTTGATGTTGATGGCGTCCTGACGAGTGGCTACATGACACTTGATGCTGAGGGCCGCCATAATAAAATGTTCTACTGTCATGATGGTATCGGATTAAAAATGCTACAGAAATCTGGAATAACTGTTGCAATCATTACCACCTGTAGCTCGAAAGCGATCGCCCATCGCATGTCGATGCTTGGCATTACCCGCCTATATCAAGGCTGCACAGACAAATTTAGCCGTTATCAGCAACTCAAAAGTGAACTCAACCTTGATGATGAGCAGATAGCCATGACTGGCGACGACCTGCCTGATGCCAAAATTATTCGCTGTTGTGGCCTTGGCATCGCCGTTGCTAATGCTGTACCACTGGTTAAACAGCAGGCTAACTATATTACCTCTCTTGCTGGTGGTCATGGTGCAGTACGTGAGGTTAGTGAGCTGATCATGCGCGCCCAGGGAACTCTGGAACAGATTCAAAATGATTATCTGTAATAAAACAGTGATATGACAAAATTGATACCTTACAAACTGTATACTGCTATCAAACAACTCGTTATTGCCCTGATTGCCATTTTACTGATTGCTTCGGTGGTAATGGTAGCCATTAACCTACACAAATCAACCACACCAACAGAAAAAGCTAGTAATAATGCTGATAGCTTTATGCAGGGAGTCAAAGCAAAAAGCTTTAATCAACTTGGCAATATTGAGGACACCGTTACCAGCAATTATGTTACCCGTGACACAAAAACAGGCACAACAATACTACAGCACCCTTATATTGTTGCTGCAGAAGATGATGCGCCCTCCTGGCATATCCATGCACAGCACGGGAAGTTAACCGGCCCTCAACAAAAAATTGTCTACCTATGGGGCAATGTTAGAATTAGCCAACCAGTTGGGCCAAATAGCCAAAATCTGACGCTACTCACACCATCATTACGCTATGACAGTAATAGCGAATTTGCTTCAACCAATGCGCCAGTAACTATTATTCAACCCGACAGTATTATTCATGGAGTAGGTATGACTGCTAATATTAAGCAAGGGGATATTAAAATATTACATAACACTGATGCACAATATGTCGTTGCCAACTAAACAAAAGGAGAGCTAAAATGAGCGAAACCACCACAACTAGCGACCACTTACAGGCGCTTAAGTTGTGTAAAAGCTATAAGTCACGACAGGTAGTTAAATCGTTGTCATTTGATATCCGCTGCGGTGAGATTGTTGGTCTTCTCGGCCCCAATGGCGCCGGAAAAACCACAGCTTTCCACATGGTGACTGGCTTGATCGCTATGGATAAAGGCCAAATTATCTTAAATGGCAAAGATATTAGTCGCAAACCGATGCATAGCCGTGCAAGGATGGGTATCGGCTATTTGCCTCAAGAGGCATCCGTATTCCGTAAGCTTAGTGTTGCCGACAACATTATGGCAATCCTCGAACTGAATAAAAAACTCAAACGGCGAGAACGCCACGACAGACTCAAATCGCTGCTTGAGGAGTTTAATATCAGCCACATCCATGACTCAATCGGCATGAGCCTCTCTGGTGGAGAACGGCGCCGGGTTGAGATTGCTCGTGCGCTTGCCAGCGATCCTAAATTTATCCTCCTAGATGAGCCTTTTGCGGGCATTGATCCAATCTCTATTGTCGATATTAAACAACTCATTCACCATCTGAGCTCACGCTCGATTGGTGTCTTAATAACTGATCATAATGTCAGAGAAACGTTGGATATTTGTGATCGTGCTTATATCGTCAGCGATGGTGAAGTACTCTGTACTGGCACATCAGAGGTTATACTTAACAATCAGGATGTTAGAAATGTTTATCTCGGAGAAGATTTTGCCTTGTAACAGCGACTAATGATTGCAATTTTATCCAGTTGAAGTAAAATTAAGATAGTCCCCTAGTAAAAATTTGAGATAAGTAAAATTGGGAGTTTTTAAAGATGAATATAACAATCAAAGGTGATATTTCACCTGCGCTTGACGCACGAGCACGTCAGGCCTTTAATGAGAAAATTACAAAATTCTGTAAGGAGATTACACACGCACATATTATTTTCAAAACTGAGCACCTCGACCACATCGTTGAGGCAACTGCCCATCTGCCTGGCAAAGAGCTATTCGCTAAAGCCAAAGAGGAGAACATGGGCAAATCTCTTGATGTCATGGTGGATCGCATGATTCAACAAATTAAAAAGTATAGAGATAAGCGTAATGACCACCGCGGTGAAAGTGAGTAATCCCCACTCTACTATCAATCTGTCTAGCGTTTTAACAGCTGAACGCATTCAGGTTAAAAGCAATGCCTGTAGTAAAAAACGCGTATTGGAGCTGGTAAGTCAACTGATTAGCCAAGCATTGCCTGAATGTGACTACAAAGATATTTTTGAGCAGTTCATTGCGCGCGAAAAATTGGGCTCAACAGCAATTGGCCATGGTATTGCTATTCCGCATATTAGATTAGAAGGCATTAACCAAGCAATTGCTGCACTCGTTACACTTCAACAGCCAGTTGATTTTAACGGCCCAGAAAAACTATCCGTTGATTTGATTTTTGCATTGGTAGTGCCGGCCAATTTCGAGCAGCAGCATCTCGATCTACTCAAAGCAATTACGCAACAACTCCATAGTGAAACTACCCAAGAAGCATTACGCAATAGTAATACAGCCGAAATGGCTTACCGCCTACTCATCACTGAGGGTCAATACTAATGCAACCATGTGATGCAACAACAATATCTGGCGTATTACTATCCATTAATGGTAGCGGCGTACTTCTACGTGGCCCATCTGGCAGCGGCAAAAGTGAACTCGCATTAACACTACTTGATCGTGGCCATCAATTGGTCGCTGATGACGCTATACGGCTAGTACGCCAACAACAGCGTTTAGTGGGGCGCGCTATCGATCCTTTGGTAAGCGGCTTTATTGAGACGCGTAATCTCGGCATCCTCCATGCTGGCAAAATCTTTGGCACTAGTGCAACGGCCGAATCAGCAACACTGGAATTGATTGTTAAGCTACAGCATGAGCATCATGAATTTGACCGCATAAACGGCAGCTACAATACAACAACCCTCTTAGGCATAATGGTTAACGAAGTTTCTCTATCGATCTCGCAGCAACGCCGTCTTGATCTGTTAGTAGAGATTGCCTTGCGCCAATGTCAATTGCGTAATAGTGCCCACTACGACAGCAGTCAGCATTTTTGCCAACAGCATCAGTTACTCATGGCACAACGATGTGAGGACGAACTCCATGATACGATTAGCAGCTAGCCAAACTTTAGAGGAGAAGAAAGTATGACGACGCTTGTAAATAAAAAAGGTAAATTATTATGAATGTCAAAGTTCTTATTATTACGCAAACCAATATTGGTAAATCCTTACTGAATGCAGCACGCGTAACTTACAAAAAACTACCGATACCAGTCATTACTTACTGTGTTGAAGGCCATGATGATCCAGATGAATTACTGCAAGAACTCCAACATCAGGTAAAAATTATGGACAAAGGGGGTGGCGTATTAATACTTACCGACCTTTATGGCTCAACTCCAAGCAATATTGCCCACGAAGTACAAAAAACTAGCCAAGTAAAGATCTCTATTGTTGCTGGCATTAATTTACCAATGCTGATAAAAGTTCTAAACTACCCACAAGCGCCACTGAACACATTAGTAGAAAAGGCTATTCAAGGCGGTAAACAGGGGATTTGTTGCCAAGGTGATTGTGAAAATGACAAATGCAAGGAGGATTAATGGTTACTAAAAAAGTTACTATTGTTAACAAACTCGGACTTCATGCTCGCGCAGCAGCAAAATTGGTTGCATTAGCAAGTCAATTTAGTTGCAATATCACAATTAAATGCAACGATGAAGAACCCGTTAATGCAAAAAGTATTATGGCTGTCATGATGCTGGCAGCAGGACGTGGCACAGAA
>JANQHY010000257.1 GCA_028282395.1 Gammaproteobacteria bacterium | reverse complement strand
AGTTACTCCATTAACATAAATCGCTCTCAACACCACGAATTATATACGTTCTAATAGCTTAATCCATGGATGAAATTAATTTGACGACACCCTCTAGAGCCACTAGAAAAAAATAATTGGAAAATATCTGGAAATATAAACTTAGCTATTGTTATCAAGGCAGTAAAAAATAATGATCCCAGTAGGTCATTTAGCCGAGATGCTCAAAAAGACTGGGATGATATTAAAAGTTATTTAAGTAGTCATGCCGCACCTATCGCTGACTCGATGGCACAACAAGCCTTTCGTGCGGTAAAATTCGCAGGTAACAATATTGCTGAGGGCGGAGATATACTTGGCACAGCCGAACTGGATGGGTTTGAAGTTATTGGCAGTAAAGCAGTAATTGTCCTTAATTATCTTCGTTTAGGAACTGCTGAAGTTTATGGTGATGTCTAATTCAATGAAAGACTTCTTGCCGCAGATGATGCGTAAAGCCATATTAATATTTCTTATCACTAATGTCCTTATTATAATCTTCCAAGCGATATTTCCGCTTGGTGTTTTTCCACCTGTTCTAAATGGTGGTTTTGGGATGTTTTATTACGCTGGCATGACTAAATCGATATTATTAGATATGCTGCATGGACTTATTTTATACTCTATAGCGCTAGCACTTTATCGCTTTAAGTTGATATTGGCGCTTATTTATATTTTAGTTGTCAATATTAACTACTTATTTGAATCACTACCTTATGTGGGCTCTACTTTTTCATGGTTATTTAACCCACATTTGTCTGTCAGTTTTTTTATGAAAAGTTTGATTTTTTATTTTGTTATTCAAACGCTGGTAGTAATGGCATGTATCTTTATGATGTTAAAGAGCTACCTGACTAAATCAAAAAAACCAGAGCAAAAGATTAATTGAGCATGCAAGCACAGCATAACCTTAACACCACCACCCAAGGTGGTGAGAAACACGCGATTAACCGTACAGGTGAGTGGCTGATTGCTCACGGTAGCGGCGATATCAGCGCCAGTGAGCTACACATCCAGGCCGGTGGCACTACGGTGGTGATGGGATTAAAGCCACCACCGGTGGTAAGGTAACATCGGCGTGCATTTTACAGTAATACCTTACTACCTGTCTTACATTTTTCTTATTTGTTTCTGTGTGGTTATCTTTAGATACGCAAAAGAGCCTGGACTATATGATCGAATAACAATAAATAATAGTTGATTAAAGGTATTTTGCGGGTTACACTTCTTGTGAATTTTAATAGAAGTGAGATTTTGATATGTTACAACTAGGTAGAATTACTTATATGCGCCGCTTTTTCAGCTTTCTTTTTTATGGGATACCTTTTGGGAATTTGCTTTTTTGGATTGTATTGATGACTCCTTATGATTTTTTTACTCCTATCGGTGTGGGTGATGGCTTACTATATTTAGTGCAAGCACCACTTTCTCTATCAACTAGAGTGACAGCATTTTTTGTTACCATGATTCCTTGCGGCATCTTAATGTACGGTCTAAGGCGCTTAATTATTTTGTTTGGAAATTATGAAAAAGGGCAATTTTTTAACATGGATAACGTTAGCCAGTATAAAAAATTAAGTTATAGCCTGTTTGGATGGGTATTGGGATCATTAATCTTTGGCGCCCTTATATCAGTTACATTATCTATACATAATCCAGTTGGGCATAGAATGCTAGCAGTCAGTCTTACTAGTACTGATATAATTGCCCTGGTAGCTGGATCTATTGTAATAATTCTGGCAAGGGTTATGCGACAGGCCCATGATGAGATTAGTCGGCACGGTGTTCATGTCATGTAGGAAGTGTAAGGGTTCTATCGCATTAACCAGCGCTTACGCATTGGCAAGAACAGTCTAAAATGCATCTATTTTTTGGGCTATGAAAGTTAAAAGCAAACCATCCACAGTTAACTGCAATAAAGATTTATTAACCGCAAAGCAACATTGGTGAAGCAGGGTCCACGTGCTTGTACGTAGAGATCGATATTAATGACTCCTATTTGCTATGCTGGCACAGGTTCTACCGCTTCCATATGCATGCCAACATACTCCTGTACCATTATTAGAATATACAACACTTCCATCATAATAGGTTCTACGTACACCTGCTGTCCATAAATAGGTGCTTGAGTCTTGCCAGAGGTTACTCCAGTGAAAACGCCAGTTTTCACCTTGATGTGGAGCAGAGGTGGTATCAATAAATGCGATTTTCCCCACGGTATTGTTGTTATAACCAGTAACATGGCTGGCGAACATACTATAACCATCGTAAGCATAAGCTTTATCTACGCTATCAAGATATAAAGAATTAGTGGGGCTAACTTGTGGTATAGTCAGTAAAATTGAAAATGAATTATGGTGATGAGGGGCTGCGTAGTCAACACGGTTTCCATATGTTGCGGTTGCAGATGTGTATGGCGTTTGATTGTAGTCAAGCATTTTCAGTTCTTGGATATTGGGTAGCGGGCGGCTATCAATAGCATTGAATGTATGATCTACCTTTCTGCCAAAGCCATCGGTGACATGGGCAGCAACATTATTATAGAGGCTGCTGGCAGTGGCTAAGTTTGCTGTGCTGGCGCTATGGCTCGATACATTATCCCAAGTGTATGTGAGGTTATAGCCTGATGCCGCGTTCGCTATCAAATTGACGCTATCATTAGGCTTGACGATATATCTTGTGCCGGCGCTGGTACGGGATGGAGTGAGTGTGTATGCTCCCACTTTAACTTCAAAGGTTGCTGTGGGCGAACCCCATATTGATAGAGGCATGATGATGCTGGCTACTTTCTTCTTTTTTGCATCTGTTACAGTCAGCTTAAAGTCGGCAATATCTAGCTTTCTTTGCGGTGATATATCTTGGGTGTAATCAATTTCTTCAGTATGAGTGGCGTTATTAGTAACCTTAAGGGTGTTGGTTCCTGAGGCTTTGAAAACAATATTTTTGTTGCTTGTCGTAACAGTGTAAGGTGCTACACCTCCTTGTATTTGGAATTTGATCGTTCCTGAAGTAATTGGTCTACCGGAGTGATCCGGGAGGTTAGTTGCTCCGGATAATATCTTGATGATGGGGATTGGATTTCTGAGTACTTCAACTATTGTACTGGCGCTGATCTGTCCGGGGCCTGACTTGGCATGTATTGTGAGATGATAGAAATGACTTGCTGCAGTGTAAGCAGGCGCAGTAAATGAAATACTATGATTTGATGCATTCACCTTTGCTCCCAGAGCACTTGATGATAGCGGATAAGCTGTCCAGTAATAATCTGACAAACTCGATTCGCGCTCTTCAATTTTTGGAGTAATCGTCACGGTGGTACCTTCAACAACTTTAATAAGGTAGTCACTCAATAGCACTAGTATTAATGCTAGTGCAAATAAACTGCAACAAAGAGGAAGGCGAGCAATGTTTTTGCCTTTAAATGCCAGAGATAAAAAACCTAAAGCACCGAGCCATGCGAAGTAAAGGAACCTATAAAGTGAAGCGCCGAGTACTCCAGGGCCTGTCATACTGCAATACCACATAATCAAGATGGTTATCATAATAGCCAACCATAATTTCCTTTGCTGCCAGCAATGAATATACAATTGTCGCAGTTTGCCAATGTTGATTATGTTAAAGTAGATTGTTGCAATAATAGATATAATTAATAATGTGAAAGTAGAAGGTATACTGAGATAAAGTTTTTGTACCAATACTGATGCAAAACTGGAAACAAACACAAAAAGAAAACTATATTGCATGAGTATTTTCCTTATTTCTGCGTACAGGTTAGTTGCCAGAGTAAACTACCATCTGATTTTGGGTAATAAATATGAAGTTTTTAATGGCGTATATTATGTTATAAACTTAATGAAATTTGTGTCAAAATATATCCAGAAGCTTTGTGTGTAGTCAGTCGGCATGAATCGAGATACTTTAAACATTTTCCTAAATAAGGATTACAGGTCATTATGGGTTTCTAATACTGGGAGTAACCTTGCTATTTGGATACAAAATATGGCTTGTGCTATTTTAGTTAGTCATTTATCTCGGTCTCCATTAATAAATTCATTGGTTCAGGTGGCTGTCACGCTACCATTTTTTTTATTTGGTATTGCTGCTGGAATGGTTGGAGATTATTTAAATAAATACAAGGCATTATGTTGCATTCAGCTATTGATGGCTGTGATATCTTTATTTCTGTTTTTTATTAGTCTTTATGGGTATGCGACGCCCTGGGTTTTTATTATTCTGACGTTTTGCTTTTCAGTTGGCACTGCCTTTAGGCTCCCTATTGCTCAATCAAGTACCGTTTCATTAGTTCAAAAAGAAGATATTAAATATGCGGCTGTCATGAATAATCTGGGTTTTAATCTGAGCAGAACGTTTGGCCCTGCTTTAGCCGGATTTATCATTTTATTCGCCCCCTACCAATACCTGTTTCTCGCTGTTGCCTTATTACTGTGTATTGCAGGATTGAGCTTTTTGCCAAAATCCAAATTGCCACAATTATATCGTAATAAGAAGGCAATAAAACAGGTAAAATTAAAAATCTTATTTGAGTCAAAGTTATATCGCTTATGTTGTTTTGATGCATTAATATTATTTTTTAGCGGTAGTATCATTTGGGCATTAATGCCATATTTTTCTAAGCATATTTTGCATGAAAATCCAGGGGGGCAGGGATCGTTAATGGCAATGATTGGTGTAGGTGCGCTTATGACTGCCTTTGTATTACCGCCGATTTTAAAAAGGTTTTCAAGAAATACGGTTGTATTCGTTGCCTATATGCTAGAGTTTGTTTCTATTTTGCTCGTTTTCTGTTTTAGTAAATATGGTGCTTACGCACTGTTTGTGCCGTTAGCAATATTTGGTTTAGGGTGGAGTATTTCAATTGCATCAGTTAATGGTATTGTCCAAGCTTCATTCGGTGAGGAAATTCGCACTAGAGCTTTGGCAATATATCTGATGGCAATGTACTTAGCTCAAACAACAGGAGGTTTGTTTTTTGGTTCTGTAAGCACAGCATTCTCCATTGCTATAGGCTTGATATTATCGTTGATAGTGTTATTTTTGGGCTGTTGCTTCCGTAGTGTTTTGCTATTTAATGGCTACAGCTTGGCCAAGTGAGGCAATAAATTTGTTAAGTTGTTGTGTAACTTCTTTATAAGTTTTTGCCTGATAGACTACAAAACCAATAGTTTCGCTATTATCTTTTGGTGCTGCTGTAACGTTATCACCAATTTTCTATCATCTTATTCAAATAAGGCATGTCTTTCGGTCTTATATCGGTGGAGTTCATTTCAGTTCGTAGTTTTTTGTCGTATTCATTCATTGCTTTTCCTAAGAATAATATTGCTTGTTAACTAGTCTCTTGGGGGCACGTTTTTCGATTTGATGGCATAGTGAAAACTGCTATTACATTCAGTTGCTCTAACACCCGCCATCGATATTGCATTAGGATTTCCTCTTTGGCGTGGGTCTTATCGCGCTAGTGCGTAATAAATTTTCATATCATCCATCTCAGCTTTCTTGGTGTTCACCATCAACGGTGTCCACTCTTGCGGTGAAGCATCCATTTGTGCCTCTAACCACTTAAAAAACTAAGGGAGTCTTTTTATGTCTGATAAAGAAAAAATAAAGTAATATCGGCGTTTAACACGCAAAAATGATTCAAAATTAATTGCTGTTGTGCCACCTGAGTTAAAAAAGGACTTGGAACGCCAAGCTAAGCGTAAAGGCAGAACATTATCTGTTGAAGTGCAAATGCGTCTGGTAGATAGTTTGATAGGGCGAGATTTGTCGCATGATGAATTGTGGTGTTTGATTCACAAAAAAGAACTGGCTTGGAAAGGTCCGGCCAATCCTAAACCCGCTTGGGCAAAGAATTTAAAACCTAAAAGTACAGGATAATAACTCTCACAATACACATGAGTTCTGATGGTCTGATATCAATGTCTGGACTTTTTAAAAGTGGCTCGTTATGGTTAATCATGAATGGTGGGGTATCGAATCGGTTAGTGATACCCCATTAGAATGAAAGGGCACTATAAATGAGTATTTTAATCTTATTGTGTCAGGGAAGAATACGCAACAATACAAACCATTAAATGGTGCAAACCTTGCAGAAGGTGAGGTGGATAAAGTACACCGTGTGATGTTCTTAACTATGGAGGGATTTGATGATCAAACGAAATCACTTGAAGTGAACAAAGGGTAATTGTGATGTATGAAAGAACCGTTGAATTATTAAGACCCGCTCAAACAAAAACTGTAGGAACACGAAAAAAATTAACTCCTCAACAAACAGATGATGCCATTCAGGCCGCTTTTTCCACAACATTTTATCGTCAAATAGCAGGGAGTAATACACTTAGAGAGCAACAGCTTATCCCAAAATTACTAGCTTTAGTTGATGACCCATCAGCAGCAAAGGGCAATGTTGAAACTGCATTTACTGACCAAAACCCACTTCAATTAGACACTTGGTATCAAACAACACTTATACAAAAAACCAAACTGTACAGTATGCTGGAGAAATATACGGGTTAGGGGTATTTTGATAAAAATATTTATCGTGATGCTGTAGAAGCACTATATAAGCTAGACTTTAGTTTTTCCGTGCAACTCATCTTAGATAGGTTTTTAGAAAAAAGAACAACTGCACAGCACGAAAAAACTCGTGAAATAGCCGTATCATTATCACTGGAGCATGGTGGTAGACAATATGAATACTATCAAGCTTACGATGAAAGCCAGCAATCTGAAATCATGAAATACCAAACCATACAAGTTTTACATAAATATTGGATCGTTCATAGTTGCCGATTGTTAGTCGGTCATTTGCACGCTAGTGAATTGCCGCAGACGGATTTAACCGAGCCAACAACGACAATACCCGAAGGAAACTATCCGGATTCTGTTAGAGCTGCACTCGCCGCAATAAGACAGTATCAAACTATTTGCCAACAATTATCTTGGGGTTGTGAAAGTAACGCAGTGCTCATTACAGAAGCTTCAATATACCGCGCGTTAGCTATACATTTCATCCAGTCCGGTCGATTTAATTATGCCAAATTTTATTTGGATTTAGCTAAAACTACTTTAGAAGGGTTTAATGTTGAAACGCACAGGCAAGAAATACAAGCAAAAACTAAATATTTAGAACAATTAAAGCAGTTGGCCACTGAGCAAACGACAATACAGCAAACAATAGAACGACTAACACAAAGTGTTAATGTGGTTTCAAATCAATTTCACGAAGAAGATGCTTCTGTCACAGAGCAAACTCGAGAAATAACAGGATATTATCAGTATTTGATACCCACTCAAGTAGAAATAGATGCCTACAATCATGATATATCTCATGAAAAAGCAACAGGCAGTTATGAGTATTTTTATACTTTAGAGAATTTGTCATCATTATTAACCGATGAAATGAAAACTGCTCATCATAAAGTCATTCTGTTCTATGTTTACAGATGTCTCATCTTGTTACCCATGGCCGGTGATTTTAAACTGCAATTAATTGATCATTGCATGGATTTCTTAACTGCAAATCAAGTTCAAGCTGCTGATAATTTTACTTACCGGTATTACCATGAACAATTTGCAGAATTAAAAAAAGCTGTAGAGACACGACTATCTGAAACGACAGTTGAAGAAATAAAAGAGCCTGATTACGATGCATTAATTGCTGAATTCGAAAAAACACCAACGGCCAGTGTTCGACAAGAAGAGCAAACACATAAAGGTAAAAAGGACAAACGAAAAAAGAAAAAACAACGCCAGTCAAAAAAGGCGCAATTACCAGTAAGCCAACCTGAAAAATCTGACGAAGAAAGCGAAGCACTACCATCAGCTAAAACAGACACCCCTCCAATACCAGAGTATCGTACAATTTATTTACAAGCGATAAAAAGCCTCCAAGCGTTAACTAAAAGAACGGTTGACCCCGATATAAAGCCAGAGGAGACTACAGAATTCGTTGCGCAAAATCGCTTTCTTGAATTTAATGTAGGTGATCAAGCATCAGCCTCCGGTTATCAAGCAACACGAGCTGACAGGCCAACAAACATCAAAGCAATTGTTGCACAATTGGAATCAGCACTACAACAATATGCCGCCTATGTTAAACAGTCAGACGCTGAAGATCACCGAGACCATGCCGCTATATTATTGGGAAAAGCCAATGCCTTGATTCAGCAAGCTTTACAAATACATGGTGAGCGATTAACAGATCCTACCAATAGAAAATCTTCTAGGAAAGCGAAAGAGACGTGGGAGGAAACAAAAAAACTACATGAACATATTACCCGTTTTGAACAACAATATCCTCTATTAAATCAGGCTAACGAATTGCTCAAGCAAGCGATGCCGATATTAACACGGATCACTACCAGTTTTCGTGCAAATCAAGGTGATGCTATCCACCTTATAGCTATTCAAAGTATGGAGTATTGTCGAAGAATAATTGAAGAAAGACGAAAAAGTTACGAAAATACTCGACACCGTATTGTAAAAATGCAACAGGAGGCTGAACAACGTAAACAACAGGCTCACTCTACTCCTTTCCTTTCTGCAGGCACTGACGAGGCCTTAAGGAAAACTAATTTACTGACTGATAGCGACAAAACTTTAAACCGATTAACTCAAAGGGTTGCACTAGATACTAAAACATTAATCTTATTGCCATCGTCATTATTAAAATCAATCACTGAAAAAGAGCGACCAACTGCGGACGCGGAATCTGCATCATCCGGTCAAACTGCTATTGCTGGCACATCAGATTCTGGGCTTTTCAATACTGCACAAGCTATACCTATAGCAGCAACAGGTCCAACATTAACATGTATACTCAGTCCTCCACTAGAAACAATAAATCATGAAAATTATTGCACCTTAACCATTAATACTACCCAGCAAAGTTTCAAGGTTAAACTATCAACGCCGGATTTGATTGATCAGCTTGAAAGTCAAGAAGCGATACCTTGTCACTTAGTTTTACCCAGTGAAGTGCGTGATCACATAGTGACGGTTAAATGCCTTGAATGGGAAAGGGAAAAATATAAAAATATTACTATACCATCAGAGGTATTTGAAAAATACGGAGAGTACGATGCAGCTAATTATCAAAGAGCACTTTACATAAATCTACAAGAGGGCAAAGAAAAAAGATTAATTGCAGTTATGCCTGAATCAGCACCAGCATTGACAATGTAAATATAGAGCCCGGCCAACCCTAAAGTGGCTTGGGTAAAGAATCTAACACCTGAAAGTATAGGAAAATAGCTTTCACAATACCTATGAGCTGTGACGATCTAGGATCAATGTCTGGACTTTTTAAAAGTAGCTCGTTATGGTTAAGTGCTAAACATTGCTAAATGTTTGCCAAGGGGATTGTGAATGATGGGATATCAGATTATCCCATTAGAATGAAAGGGCACTATAAATGAGTATTTTAATCTTATTGCGTCATGGCCAGTCGGCGTGGAATTTATGTAACTTGTTTACCGGTTGGGTCGATGTGCCACTGAGCACCACCGGTATTAATGAAGCACTTAATGCCGGACGCCAAATTGCGCACATTGATATTGATGTCATATTTACTTCTACGCTAATGCGTGCCCAGCAGACGGCGATGATTGCCATGTCTGAGCATAAAACAGATAAAGTGCCGGTGATGCAGCATCTGCAAGGCCAGCAAGCACAATGGTCAAAAATCTATAATGATAAGTCTGCAGCCAATACCATTCCAGTGTATACGAGCTGGCATTTGAATGAGCGCTTTTATGGGGAGTTGCAAGGCTTGGACAAAGATGAAACTCGGCAGAAATATGGTGAAGAACAGGTGCATATCTGGCGACGTAGCTTTGATGTGCCGCCACCACACGGTGAGAGCCTGGAGATGACAGCTCAGCGTACTTTACCTTATTTCGATGAGCATATTTTACCGCAACTTAAGTTGGGGCGTAATGTGTTGGTTGCAGCACATGGTAATAGCTTACGTTCTATTGCGATGCAATTGGAACAGCTCACGCCTGAACAAGTGTTACAATTAGAATTACCCACGGGTGTGCCGCGGCTCTATCAATTTGAGCAAGAGCGCTTTGTTTTATTAGATAACTAACTATCGTGCGAAATCTGAATACAACCGCGAAAGAAAGTGCCTGACTCGGCAAACTCTCTACCGGGCTGCGGGGATTGCAATAAGCTAGTGTCTTTCTCAGGTAATAAGCTAGTCAGCTTTACTTCTTTTTGTTGATCTGGTTTGTTATGGAAATAGTCAAAGTGCAGTGTTTTACCCAATTGCTTGAGCACTGTATCTTCCACATTGAGCTGGTTGCTATTGAGTGCATGGATAAAAATATCCAGTAAACATTTTAATTCACTTAAATTGTAGAGCGTGCTGGCCATTTTTCTTGATTTGGGTGAGAACTCATAGGTAGTTGGGTATTGTAGTGAATAGTAGATTGGCGAAGGGTTTTGCTTACTCCAATAAGCAGGACCAATAACGGATGGAATGTATTTCTTCAGCCCATAAGATTCCAGATAAATCTGTTGGAACAGTGATATCGGTGCTGCATTATCATCTAATAACACTCTAAAGCCAGGCTTGGCACCTACCGCGATGGCGATGAGGTGTTTGGCAGTATCATTGATATAGGGGTCGGGTTTATAATTGCGCCCAGCCAGTGCCATAGAAAACGCATAATTATAAAAGAGCTGGTTACGGCTATAACCGGAAGTCTGCCAACCATATTGATACAGATAGCACTTAAGTGGTAACCAGGTTGGGTCGTGGTGGATCAACTCTAACCATTTTATTGGAAATAGTAATAATTGGCTTTGCCACTTACATTCGGTGTCAGGGTGTTGTGCAATAGCGCGGAAAATCTCCCAATGATCATGTAAGTTTAACGGTGGTGGTGTATGTAAGGAGAAATCCCGCTTTAGGCGTGAATGAGCGCCGGAGTCACCAACATTGGGAGCCATAAAAATACTACGCGCCCCTGATGTGACGTTAAATATGTGTGCAGGGTGGAAAGTGTCACCTTGTTCGAGTTTGCGCCATAATGATAGCAATTGTCCTGGCATCAGCAATGACCAGGGCAGCACGCGCTCATTAAATTGGGTATAGATTTCTGCGGCGCCTTGTAATAAAAGCGATAAAGGTAACAAGGTATCTTGTCCGGCCAGCATTTCCTGTAGTTTGGGGTCTAATGAGGCATCGCCTAGTGGTACAAGTTCACCCTGATCATTTGGTAAGTGCAAGATAGTGTGATGCGTAATTTGTGCACCATAAGGATAGGTCACTTTAACCAAAGGTAGATCGTTGCCGGGTGAGAGTTGATCAATAATAGTGGCTAATTCAGAGTTACATTGATGTACATCGGCACTGATCTGATGCCACGATACTTGTTCTAGTATTGCTGTATGAGCACCCATAAACCTTTGCTTATAATAAATATTTTAAAGGGCCGTAAATAGTAACAAATAAGTTAGTAAATATCCAGGATGGATATTTACAAGTGTTTTTAGAGGGTAAATATTGCGCGATATCGCTAAGGTTACAATAGACACTCACTTAGAGGCTAAATCAGTACCTAGAGATATTGCCTCTAATCCCGGTTTATTTCATCATCATTGCGGCTTTTTTGATAACGAGCTAATGAAATGACGCTGTCATCATGATGATCAGCCGTCGCGTTAGAAGTCTGGTTAGCGTTACTAACCAGATTATGCCCTAATAAAGTAATACGAGCGAACCCTCGTTCTGTTCCAGAGCGGGTATATTCAAACTCATAGATACGTCTGACGCAAAAACGTGTGGTCGACGATGGTACCGGACGCCAGGCAATCATTGCTACAGACTCATCCAATAGCGTCCAGCCGTAGTTTTGACAAACGATTTTGGCTTGAGCGAGGGCAAACTCACGACAGCGTATATTGGCTAGCCAATACCATATAACAAGAACAAGGATAATAAGGCAAAGCAACGTCCACAACATCATCACATATCCGCTTAAGTATAAACTTTCTGTTCGCTAATCACCGCGTCTAAGTCGATATCCCAAGGATTGGCGGCGATAGTATCGGTTTGTTGACAACCGAAGGCACAGCCGAGCATCGTTGGACGCGTTGCTTCGTCAGTAAAGGTGCGATCATAGTACCCGCCGCCCATGCCAATACGGTGTCGTTGGGTATCAAACGCGACCAATGGAGTGAGTACCACGTCAATACATTCAATCGGATAGGACTGTGTCAATTGTGGATCTGGTTCGAGAATGCCGTAACAATTTTTAATCAGTGGTGTGTTTTGCATATAGCATAGCCAAGCCAGTAGTCCTGGTTGTGGTGTATCACATTGCGGTAACAGTAGGGTCTTCTCTTGTCGCCAACACCATTGGAATAAGGTGCTCAGATCAACTTCATTGTTGCAGGGCAGATAGCCGGCAATGATACTTGCTTGCTGCACGACTGGTTGGGCTATAAGTGTAGTAACAATTTGTTGAGAGTACTGCTTGACCTGTGTGTCAGATAACTGCTGCCTGGCATAAAGCGCCTGCTGGCGAAGCATTGCTTGAGAAGACACAAACGAGCCTTGTAAAAATAGAGGTACTATCCACTGTTGCCGCTGCCCAGCAAAACTTGAACCTAAAAGTTCAAGTGGATAGTTTACTGACAGTTTAGGCTGCCTGACTTAACAGGTCTGCACACTGCTGTCACACGGCAACTTCCCATTCTTCAGAGTGTTGGCTCAAGAATGTAAAAGGCTGGCAAACAACGCAGGTAGTACCAAACTTCATATATCTAATATAGCGAAAATCCTTAGCGTTGTGAAGTGTTAATTGCCAGATGGTGATTTAATCGTATCAATGATACGATAATGCCCATCAACGTTATGGTAGAGACAACGATAAATGGAGCCTGTAGCATTACCTTCTTTTGAGACCGTTGAACGTGCATTGTCATGCTTGAAAGCGCTTGGTACTGCAGCCGAAACCCATGGGCTACTGTGTGCTCTAATGAGTAGTGGCGCCAGAATGCGTAAGCAGGCTTGGGTTAATTCATTATTAAGCAACGTCGTTGAGCAGGGTGATGTTATGGCTGTAGACGCTGTAGATAGCATTGGGCGCTTATTTGAAGCAACCCAAAAACAATTCAAGCAAGATCAATGTCAAGCGCAATTGTTGTTGCCCGATGATGAGGCAGAGCTACGAGAGCGAATGCAAGCTTTGGCCGAGTGGTGCCAAGGATATATGAGTGGTTTAAAACTGGTTGGCATTTCGGCACAGAGCCATGCCAATGATCAAGTGCGAGAGGTACTCGATGACCTCACCCAAATTGCCTGTATGGACTATGATGATGACAGTGCCCAAGGAGCTGAGGCAGAAGCACAGTTAATGCAATTACAAGAATTTGTTCGGGTGGGTATGATGTTGGTGTACGATGATTTTTTAGATCAGCAATCACGCCAACCACAGAAAAGTAACCACGTTCACTAACCTGGATGTTTTATCGTGCCGCTTAATTCTCAGAACAGCGTTATCCACAACCGACGAAATGCTCAAGGTAAAGGTGCGTCTGTGCCGCACTATGATATTGCCATTGTCGGTGGGGGTTTGGTTGGTGTTAGCCTGGCATTGAGCCTGTCACAGCGTGGCTATCAGGTAGCATTGATTGAAGCTAAGCCGCTAAGCGCGGTCTTGCCAGATAATCCATTAGAAACACGTGCCTTGGCTATTGCGGGAGAAACCCAGAAACTGCTCAAGCGTCTTGGTTTATGGACGACTGAAATTGCTAAGCATGCTACCCCTGTCGAGCAAGTCCATATTTCAGAATATGCTGGTATGGCTTTTAGTCGTATGTCAGCGGCAATGCTCGGTGAACCAGTGTTAGGTTATGTGGTTGCGCAGCAGTATTTATGGCATCAATTGGTAACGCTGTTGTCTGATACGCAAATCACTTGCTACTCGCCGGTGATGCTTACCGATTACAGTGAGTTGAGTGACGGTGTGCAGTTGACCCTTGATACTGAGGGCCAAGTGCAGCACATCAGTGCTGATGTGTGTGTCGCAGCAGATGGCGCGCGTTCAACGTTGCGCAAAGCCTGTGGTATTGAAGTAACGATGCATAATTATCAACAAGTGGCGCTAGTTGGTACATTGGTCTTAAAGCGGTCTCATGGCAATACAGCCTATGAGCGTTTTACTGAGTCAGGCCCTCTGGCTATGCTGCCATTAGAGGGGCAGCATGTTGCATTTGTCTGGTGTGTGCCCGCTGAGAAAGCAGCGTATTATAAGGCATTACCAGAGGCAGAGTTTATTGCCGCTATTCAGGCTAAATTTGGCTATCGCCTGGGGCGATTTATGGCGCGAGGCTATATGGCATCTTATCCGTTATGGCAGGTGGTTCCTGAGCGTATTTGCCAAGGACGTGCGCTGTTGTTGGGTAATGCCGGCCATAGTGTACATCCTGTGGCCGGGCAAGGCTTTAATCTTAGCTGTCGAGATTTAGCCCAATTGCTCGATGCAGTTGAGGAGCAGGGCGGGCTAACGCCAGAGACATGGCAATTATTTGCTGATAAACAACAGATTGATCAACAGCGTTTGTTGGGCTTGACCGATATGATTATCAAAACCTTTAGTGCGCCCAGCGGCTTCTTTATGCGCCAGGCAGCGCTGTGGCTGTTGGAGCGTCAACCGGTTGTGAAACGACGTCTGCAGCGTTTTTTGATGGGTGTACGCCGACCGGCAGCCAAACTGATGTGTCGAGACGATGATGAAACGCTTGCTTGAAAATATCAGCAACGTATGGGCATTTAATACACGAACCGCCTCTATACCTTCTTCAGTAATTTTTACCACCTTTAAAGGTAAAATATCACTTTTTCTTAATCCTGTGATTATTGCGAACCTAGATTAGTATTTAAGTTCCTGGATGTGGTGATTCGTCAACGACTTGTTGCGCGTCTGCTGCCTCCATGTTTGGAGATTCGGTGCTATAGAGTCTAAATGCTGTAGCTAATCTAGTACCGTTAGGCCCAGAAGGCTCGTTATTAGTGGGAGAGGTGACTCGTTCTTCTTCATCACTTGCTGTCATTGAATTACGTCGAGATGATAGATTGCTGCTAGCAGTGGTGTCACTATCATACCCTGATGAGATGCCACTATCGCTATCACCTCTTTCATATTTTGGTGTTTCTGGCTCTGGTGGTATGGCTGGAGCATCACCATTAATTATCTTTTGCAGATCAGATAACTCAGGCTCATCATATCGCGACAAAGTTTTATATCTGCCGTAAAACAGCTCTGAATCCTGTAGTACCTTTTCAGAATTTTCAGGAGTGTACAGGTTGTGTTTACTCAAAATTAAAATAGCTAAGACATCTGCAGCACTGTGTTGGTGCTGTGCTAATCTCCCATTGCTTGTATCGAGAAAGTCTAGTTCATCTCTTAGAATATATTCACCTGCTTGCCATCTTTCCAGCCGTTGTGCCGTATAATCTGCCCAATATTCTTCTGGTAAAAAAAGCAGTCTTTTTAATGCGAATATATCAAAATACTCGTTTCTTCTTATTTTTAGATCTAAAAGTGGTGAATATGGTATCGTCCTACTATTTAATGTATTCTTGCCAGATAGTTCACTTGCAGACCCATAGTCAATCAAACTAACATTGCCATGCTCATCAATACAAAAGTTATGAGGTTTGATATCCAAATGTGCTCTTTTTATCCCTTGTTTTGAGCCATATCCATGATGTAAGCGGTATACACATTCCACAGCCTTTATAGCGAGATCATATCGTTGTTTCCTTGTTAAGGATTTGTGATTCTTTAGATAGTCATCCAAAGAAATTCCCAAATATGTTAAGGCAGCCACATATTTGGATTCTTTAGATCTTGGGTATTGTGTTGTTCCGCGTGACAAGTTTGTCCCCCAGGATAATCCCAAGTCTTCTAGAGTCTCTGCTTCGTTTGCGCCAGGTATTACCTTTTCCTCCTCCGGCTCGTCTATACTGGTTTTTAATGCATATTGGTTGCCATTTGCATCCTCAGCTAATTTAACAATACCGAATGTTCCTTTCCCTAGATGCTCTCCTTTCCCAGCCATGCAGAGTATTTTTCCATTGATTTTAATAAATGAGTGTTGTAAACATACCTGGCTGCCGTCATCAGGGTGGCGATACGCTATCGACTGTTTCTTAACGGCCCGTTTGATCTTGGTTCCTTCTGGCGCATCATTTAATAGCGATACAGCTACAGCCCATTCACGTTCTTTTGCCACCTCAGATTCAAATGCCATTCTTGGCATGGTCGTATATCCTTATACGATGATATGATTATATTTCTGAATAGTATGATGAGGCTTATTAATGTATATTTATATTTTGATGTGATTCTATAAAAAAATATTTTAACATGTAAAATATATCTTTACGTCCTCATAAAGCATGAGGTGATATAAAACCCTTACCCAAACTGTTAAATATCAGCGCCAATTGTGGCTTAAAATTTTTAAAAGTGACCCGTTGTAGCCTTAAAGTGGGTTGACCTTGATTTTGGTAAGTAGTCAGGCGAGGTGAGAGAAGAACCTATCATCCCTGGCTAATTACCGATAACAATAAATGCCAATCGGTTGCATGTCAGAGCCGATATTGTTGAGCGTAGATTGAGATTGAAAGCAGAGCAGATGATGGGTAGGTGAAGTAGCAGACGGATTAATTCTTACCGTCTGCTAGATGACAGACTGTATCACATAGCAAATATTTTGCTTCAATAGATTGTATAGGTGTTTTCAGTATATAAAGGGCGAAGATCTTCCAGTTTATTGTTATTACAACAACATAACAGGCGATTGAACACAGTGGCAAGAGCACTTTTGTTAGTTGTTTGGAGTTCCACTCCATCCACTACTTGCTGTGACCCATTCCCATGCTCTCCTGAGGGGTTTCTATTTGCTGAACTGTTTTCATGTGAGCTTCCCTCTGGTTGAGGGTCGCCATTATGATTCGGTATAAGGCGTGCACAAAATCCTTTTGACATCTTTAATCCTGATTCATGTAATGTTTTGATCTTCAAGCTTAGTTGCATCAGCAATTTCTAACAAGAGGGCTACATTATAATAATATTTACAGTTAAATCTGTCTCAAATCTAAAAATTGATCAACGTATTTATTGGGTTTGAAATGCGTTGTAGGTTAATAATAAGAGACGGTATAATATCCTGAAAACCTTTATTTTCAAGGTGCTGAAGGAAAAAATGAAACCGATGATGAAACACTATGATATCGTCATTTGCGGCGCGGGTATGGTCGGGTTGTGTGTGGCCAATTACCTGGCGGACGCTGGGTTTGACATTGCACTAATTGACCCTAAGCCAATCAAGCCTGTTGATACGACAGTCTCGCCTTTGCGTGTCAGTGCTATCAATCTGTCTTCTGAGCGGATTTTAATGGAACTAGGGGTGAAGCAGGCGGCATTAATGCGTGCTGGTGTTTATCGTGATATGCATGTTTGGGATGCAAAAAGCCGTGGCGAAATACATTTTAATCACCAGGAGATTGGTTATAGCCACTTGGGGCATATCGTGCCTAATGATGATATAGTGATGGCGTTGTGGCAACGGTTGCAGCAATATGACAATGTAACCAGTTATTTTGGTGAAAAGCCGCATCTACTCAAACGTGTGCCTGGTGGTTACCGACTTTACATGCAGCAACAATCTATGATGGCCAGACTGATTATTGGTGCCGATGGTGCGCGCTCCTGGGTGCGTGAGCAGGTAGGTATTGGTGGTGAGCGGGGCAGTTATGGCCAGCAGGCATTAGTGGGCGTCTTGCATCTGACAGATAGCCACCGGTTAACAGCATGGCAGCGCTTTCTGCCGGAAGGGCCGATTGGTTTATTGCCACTGCAAGATGCTTATACAGTCTCTATGGTGTGGACAGTATCTTATATTACGGCAGCTAAATTGCGTCAAAACCCTGATGAGCTGGTCCCCATGATCAATAGTGCCTTGGGTGGACGGCTGACCGTGAAGACACTACTGAGTGAAGTGGGAAGTTTTCCATTACATTATCATCATGCGCAGCGCTATGGTGATGAGCATGTTGTGTTAGTAGGCGATGCAGCCCATGCGATTCATCCATTGGCTGGTCAGGGAGTCAATATTGGTCTGGCAGATGCTCAGGTTCTGGCACAGCAGTTGATTAGGGCGCGTGAACAAGGCCAGGATTGGTATAAAGCGACTGTTATAGAACGCTATGAGTGTCAACGCCGTGGTGACAATGCCCTTACGCTTAAAACTATGGGAGTACTAAACAACTTATTTGCTACCCAATGGTTTGCACTACGACTGCTGCGGGGGGTGGGGCTGCGCATGGTGAATGATTTAGTAGTGCTTAAGCAGCTCTTTATTGATCAGGCACAATAGTAATTTTTGTATGTAGACCTGTCTGGGCGTTGATGCCTTGTTTGGAGTAGTTCATTAGTCGACAGTATGTTTGCTGATCGGTACAATGTAGCACTCTCTGAATGAAACAGGATGTTGTATGTCACAGCCCGAACAACAACTGCACCAACAAATTGAATGGTTGCTTTGTGCTGCCAAATCGTGTGGCATTTCATCGGCGGAGGTTTCAGTGAGCCGTGGTCAAGGTGTTTCGGTGACTGTGCGCCAACAACAGCCGGAAATCATTGAGCATTATGAGGATCAGTCTGTCAATATAGCGGTGTATTGCGA
>JANQHY010000250.1 GCA_028282395.1 Gammaproteobacteria bacterium | reverse complement strand
CCCTCACTTTTTTTACGGCGACTAGGCTTTACTCTCTAAATGTAATAAAAAAGCTTTATTCTCCAGTCCGCCACCAAATCCTGTTAATTTGCCGTTGCTACCAATCACTCGATGACAAGGCACAATAATGGAAATGGGGTTGGCACCATTTGCCATCCCTACTGCGCGGGCTTTGCGTATATCGCCTATCCGTCGGGCTTGCTCTTTATAGCTAATGGTTTGTCCATAGGGAATCTTACGTAGTTCCTGCCAAGCTTGGATTTGAAACGCGCTACCTTCTAAGCATATTGGCACATCAAATACTTGCCGTTTACCCTGAAAATATTCAGTTAGTTGTTGTTTAACCTTAAGGATCATGGCAAGGTGAGGATCATGTTTGATCGTGGCAAGCATAGCTCCTTTAGCTGTTTGCGTACTGATTTCATGCTGCCATAAGATTCTATGAACCCCCATTGGTGAGGCTAAAATAGTCAATGTGCCTACAGGTGAATTCATCACATCATAAGCAATATTTTCAGGCAAGCATTGTAACTTCTGGGTCTGTTTCACGATTAAGTCACACTCTGATAAAGCACCAAAATATTGATTGATATCAGTGTGCCATTAATTACTCTCAGAGCCAAATGGCAGCAGGATTATGTCTCTATCCCCCTGCTGCAAGCTCTGTTATAGCATAATCACGGCCACACTGGTGTATATCACGTGCTTTTTTTATCACTTTCTTTTCTTCTTTTGAACGACTGAAAAAGCAAACTGCACTACCAACCCCTCCGACTGCTGCTCCTGCTGCAGCACCTATGGCCATACCCTTTGGTAGTGCAGCAATGGCGCCAAGGACTATCCCAAAAATAGTTCCTGCTCCCGGAGTAAGAATTGTCCCAACGGTTGCACCTATAATAGCGCCAGCAACAATACCAGCTAACGCCCCCACTGCCGTGCCGATAACAACGCCTATTGATTTGCCAAATTTAGCCCAGCCAGATGATTTTTTCTTTGCCCTGGCCTCATATTGTTGTAAAACCGTGAGTCGATCGTTTAAAAAGCCACGAAGATTCTCACTGGAACCAGTAGGCTGTGGAGGATCATGAAGTTCATCGATCATTTGAGTCAATGAGTTGAGTTGTTGATAAGCATAATCAGTTTCCACCTCAAATGGCTTTCCCTGACGCTCTGCCTGACGTGCATTAGCATGAATGTCTTGAATCAGTTGTTCTTGCAGCGCTACACAGCTTTGTAAAAATGCTTGTCCTGCCGGTTTATATTGAATATTTCTCTGATCGGTACTAGTAGTAGTTTTAATAGAATTTATAGCCCTAAAGCTCTTCATAATATTTTCTTGCACATCAAAAGATAATTGCAGATGGTCAAGTTGGTATTCCTTTAGTGCAGCTTTACGGACTTCGTCAGTAACCGGTAGCCCTTCTGGCTGCTGCCCTTCACGATAAACTTGATCATATTGTAAAACCTCATTGAGCATATAGTAACGATCATAAAGGTCCTCAGATTGACTTGTTAAAAAAGTATCAAGATCTCTGACGGGTTCTCCTTCCCCCCTAAAAGGCCTGAAGTTTATTAAGTATTGCTGTCTTAGATCACACCTGATGGCACGCAAACGCGTCAGTACTAGCTGATCTAAAGGAGATAAGTCTAAATACTCTTTTTCAGTTAAATTACCATTGCTAGCAATGTCCCATTGCACATATCCTCGCTGCTGATATGTTTTCATTTGAGCTATGTAATCTGGATTGACGACATCACCAGTCGGTAGTATATCGTGACTATTTTTCTGACAAAAATAACCTTTCTCTTTTCCGCTGCTATCTGTTGGTACTGGAATTCCCTGTCCTTTTAATTGAGCCCGTATTCTCAGATGATACATAGGGCGAAATCCGTTGAGCAAATTACGGTACATGCTTTATCTCCTTGGGCCAACCGTTTAGTGTTAATAACAAATCATGAAGCTAAACCCAACGAAATAAAATCAGTAAAAATACGAGATATTTTCCTATTCGTTTCACCTATACCCTTGCTATTATAAAATACTTTCACTAGGCTGTGCGCTTAAACAAATAGTACCAAATGACTGATGGACGATCACTTATCCAACTCATCCCACACAAAAGAAAACCACAGTAGCAATCATTTTCTTTTATTGAAACAATCTCGTTTTTTATGGATTTTTATCACACAAACTTTAGGTTGTTTTAATGATAATTTATTTAAAAATGCAGTCATCATTCTCATTACCTATCATCAGCTTAGTGTTGGGCCGTTTGAGCCGGCCAGTGTTATTGCTATTGGAGCAGCGGCTTTTATTTTACCGTTGCTATTGCTCTCTCCTTTATCAGGTGCTATGGCAATCCGCTATGCTAAGCCGCGCTTGATGCAATATTGTAAGTTATTTGAAATTATCACGGCACTGTTGGCTGTTGTTGCACTCTATTATGAGGTTGCGCTATTGTTCTGGATTATCTTATTGATGCTCGGTTTGCAAAGTGCGTTATTTGTGCCGGTTAAACTCGGTGTGGTGCCGCAGATCTGCCAACCAAATGACTTTTTAGCTGCTAACAGCTTGTTTGATATAGGGTTATTTATCGCCTCGATTTTAGGTGCTGTGATTGGTGGCTTGGTCGTATTAGCTTTTGCCGGCCCGCTCATGATTGCTCTTATCATGTTGTTTATTAGCGTGGTGTCATTGATTAGTACGTTAAAAATCCGTCCATTAGCCACCGTCAATCATCAACACCCATTACCGTGGAACATCATAAAAAGCTATCAACAGCTTTGGCAGTTGTGTCGCCATAATCGTACCAGTTTAATTGCTATTGCTGGTATTTCCTGGTTTTGGGCTATGGTCGCTATTGTCATGATCGAGATGGCTGGTTTTGTGAAAAACCACCTGCATGGTGACCATGATGTAGCTGTGTTCTTATTAACCTGTCTGTCAATTGGTATTGCTGGTGGTGCCCTGCTGTGTACCCGTTTTAAAGGGGATCGACAGGAATTGGGCATCTGTATTTTAGGGGCTTTAATTATTTCAGCCGCACTGCTAATGTTAATTAATGCGCCCGGTGCAGTGGTTGCCAACACATTGTTAGTACATTATTTAATGAACTGGCACAATTATTTTGCCATCATTAGCACGTTCGGTTTAGGTTTTGGTGGTGGTTTGTTTATGGTGCCACTATATGCTTTGATCCATCATACCACTTCATCAGAGGACTGCCCCCAAGTGGTGTGTTTTAATGAAGTGATTAATGCCTTATTTGTCATTTTAAGCACAGGTTGTGCTGTCATTATTTTACAACTTGGTTTTTCAATTAGCAGCTTATTTGGCATTGTGGCCGTTGCCAATTTTGCTGTCATGCTAGCTTTATTAAGAAGCGACAGTCGCTTTATGACCCAGCTTATCGGCTACATTGTTAAAACAGAGCGCTAAAATATCTCGGGCGCGCTGCTGCGTCAGCCGATCGCAGGCATCTAATGGCAATAAGTGTATTGCACCATCGCGTAACTGCTGCATAAAGAAATCGTAATGATAGCTTATTAACTGTCCCTGCGTGTTTAGCTCAAGGCTCAATAAGGGAATTAGATGGGTACGCCAATGGGTATCAATAGAGCAAAAATTTGCTAATGAAAATGCGCAGAAGGTTTCTTCTAGCCACTGTGCCGGTTGTATTACATGGCTGTGGCTACCTAATAAAATATCAAAGCCTTGCTGTGCCAGTTGTGTTGCAGTCAGATAAGTAGCTTTATCGGAAAAATGCTGATACTCCCTCCCCCAATGTGGCAACCCAATTAAGCAATTGAGCTTATAATGCTGCTTAATCTCTTGCCAATCTGCCGCACTGACATGATGCTGGCGATAAACCACCTGACGCGGGGCTAAAACACGCTCGCCATTCATTAAGTGAGTCCAGGCAGCAAGACCTATAGTTAAATCAGAGTGCTTAATACAGAGTAATGGGTGAGATGGATCATATTGCCCAACAACCTGGTAACCACGCTGTTTCAATAAACTGATTCCATCATCAAAATCCTGTTGCTTACAATCACGGCTATGGTTATTAGCCACAGTAAACACGCATTGTTTTGGTGTCAGAGCAAGTTGTGCCGTAATGTTATCCAAATAGCCCAGTGGCATATTAAACGTCATCATCGCTTTATAACGCCGATTTAAAGGTTGATCCACTATGGGGCTTTCACAATTGGCAATGAAATAATCTGCACTATTGATGATATCGCGCATTGGCTGGCATATGACCGGTGCCTGATGGCCCTTAAGCGGCATAATGTCTCCAGCGACGACCAATTTTAATGCCGATGTATCTGTGGTCAGTTTCTGGCTCGATGGTAATGGAGGTAATTTACTGTGGTTTTTAATACTGGGGCGCAAAAAATAATAGGGTAACTGTAAGGTGTACATCCAGTTATATGGTGAAATGGCAACATAACGTAACAGCCGACGCATCGGCCCGCGATTTTCTAATTTCTTCATTATGTGAGATGTTGGCATTTTCGATAACACCAGACTGTGGCCGGCGGCATATTCAACCATACTTTATGAGCACTGGTTTTAACCGCATCATGCCAATCTTGTGTCATATCAACGGCAGGATTGTTTTTACCGTAAGTGAATTGCACCAATGTACCGCCAATGGGCATAACGGCTAATAGTTCCGTTAAGATTCGTGCTCTTAGACCTTTACTGAAGTTCAGTAAGGGCAAGCTGGAAGCAATGGCATTAATCTCTGGCCATTGTTGGACCTGTTGGTAATGGCTTAGACGCTCGATCGAATCATTAACCACCTTGGCAACGGGATAATGCTTTTGTAAGTGGTCGCAAAATCGCGACTCACACTCAAAGATCACTAACTGTTGGTGGTCGGTTTGATGTAATTTGCGTGTAATTGCACCCGTGCCCGCACCGACTTCTACTAAGGTTTCGATCTTCGCTGGCAGTAATGAAGCCATTTTAGCGGCAAGAAACCGGCTGCTGGGACAAATTGAGCCTACCTTGGCCGGATGGCGAAACAAGCCTCGCCAAAAGAGTGTTGTTGATTTCACATCATTGCTCTTAAATCAAATCAGTCCCTATGCTAGATGAACCATCAACATATATCAATGATTCTTCATCCGGGTCAATTGGCTAAAACAGAAAAATATATACTTTTACATATATTTAATAAATATTAATTCCCCCAAGAGAACAGCAATGTAAATTTAGCAAATAGTTAGTCAGGTAAGGTTTTCTGTGCGTTTCTTCAGGCAAAAAAATTGGAAAAATAGTTTTCAAAGAACTTGGTTTCTTTTGAAGAATATTCCGACTCTTATATCTTTTAATAAACAAGCC
>JANQHY010000222.1 GCA_028282395.1 Gammaproteobacteria bacterium | reverse complement strand
GCCAACGGTATAACTATTTCTCTTCACTCCAAATTTGTCAATCTTTGCAACCATTGTTACATGGCCTTGTTGCAAATTAATATCAGCGCTTTTATTCTTTGAAGCCCCACAAGAATACTTTTTAGCATGGTTCGTCACAATATTAGCAGGGGCGTTTATAACCGCCTGTCCTAAATCTTGCGTTTTTCTAATTAGAACATAACTCTCTCTAATAATTCTAACAAAGTTATCTTTAGATAACTCTTTTGGAAGATTATTGCTTCGAATAATGTTCTCAATTTCATGTTCATCATTTTTATCTAATTTGCTTCGAGTGATAATTTTGTTTATTAGTTTGCTATGGTTAGGATATAGTCTTTTGAATTCGCTAATATTAACATCTTTGTTTAGTAACTGTAATGTTAAAAAGAATGCACTAATCTCGCACTGCTGATACAATGTATAATTTTTTAAAAACGGTACCAAAGCGTGGAAATTTTTTCTGTTATTTATGCTATATCGTTGTCGGTTGAATCCATCCTCAGCAAATTGGATGAGTTTACCATTAAGCTGGTTGCCATTAGGGATTTTTCCATACTTACTATTAATTTTTAAAAATTGGTGTGCAGTTCCATTACTTCTAGGTAAAGATTGACTAGTATAGTTGATTGGCGCATTAAGTTTTTTGCGCTCTTCAATAATATCCCCTAACATTTTAATACCCTGATAAATATTGCAGTTAGAAGATATTGTAAGATATTATTTATAAAATAGCAACTAAATCGACCAAATCCGCTAATCTTAATAGTGCTTTGTGTTTCGCAAAATATCAATTAAACACTTGATATCATTAGGTAAATCAGCTTTAAATTCCATGCGCTCATGGCTAGTTGGGTGTGCCAAAGCCAGTTTTCCAGCGTGAAGCGCCTGTCTTTTGAAATGACGCATAAATTCAATGACTTGCTCATCGGCACCTTTAGGCAGTTTAAGACGGCCGCCATAAAGCGGGTCGCCAAAGATAGGATGGCCGATATGGCGCATGTGAACGCGAATCTGATGGGTTCTGCCGCTCTCAAGGATAATTTTAAGACGGGTGTAGCTACCCAGCCGTTCTATCAGCCTGTAGTGGGTGACAGCGGCTTTGCCGTTTTCAACCACTGCCATGCGTGTACGTTGGCGTGGATGGCGGCCGATCGGGGCATCAACTGTACCACCGCCAGTAAGTTCGCCTTGAACAATCGCCTCGTATTGACGAGATATCTCTCTATTTTTCATCTGTTTAACAAGATTATGATAGCTCTCCAGGGTTTTCGCTACCACCAGTAGTCCTGAGGTATCACGATCAAGACGATGAATGAGGCCGGCGCGCGGTAACTGCTCTAGCTGAGGCGCATGATGGAGTAGGGCATTCGCTAGTGTGCCGTCATGATGACCTGCGGCTGGATGAACCACCAACTTAGGGGGTTTATTCAATATAAGCAGAACGTCATCTTCATAACAGATATCCAATGCAATTGCTTGGGCTTCCCAGGCAGTTTCAGTGGCTAAATGCGCCTGCAGGACTACCTGTTCACCTCCTTTGACCGGTTGTTTAGGGGTGATTTTATCGCCATCAAGCGTTAATTCTCCTGTTAGCAGCCAACTTTTAATGCGGCTGCGTGAATAGTCGGGCAATAGCTGCGCCAGTGCCCGATCGGCACGTTGACCTGAGAAGCTGTCAGGAATCGTTATTTCAAGGTTAATTTCTCGTTTCATATCCGTTATAATGGCAACAATTTTGCTTGCAGGAGAGAAGATAACACAAATGAAACGATTACGCCTATACCTTGTAGTGATGTTATTGGCAGGTAGCTTGAGCGCCTGTAAAACAACACCGACATCACCAATAGAGAAGTTCCAGGGTCAAAGTGCTGATAAGCTCTTCCATGATGGGACTCATTATATGTTGCACCATAAGTATAAATATGCTTCAGATCGCTTTGAAGCGTTAAATGCGCTTTACCCTCTTAGCCATTATGCTGAGCAGACACAGTTAAACAGTATCTATACTTACTATAAAGAGGGTGGCAATTTAGCCATGGCCTTGGCAGCAAGTGATCGCTATATTCAGCTTTACCCACGTTCCAAGCATATTGATTATGCCTACTATATGCGCGGGGTGATTGAGATGCATGAAAACAGTGGTGTATTTGAACACTTCTTACCATCTGACACCGCTGGTCGTGATCTGAATGAGCGCATTAGAGCCTTCAGAGACTTTGATATGGTAATTAAACTCCATCCTCATAGTCCTTATGCTGCTGATGCTGCGCAACGGATGCTATATATTCGTAATGTTTTGGCTGAGCACCGTGTCGAAATTGCCCGATACTATTATCAGACGCGTGCGTATGTTGCCGCGATTAATCGTGCCAATGAAGTGGTATTGAACTTCCAGGGTGCACCAGCTGTCCCCGAAGCGCTGGTTATCATGGTGAAGTCGTATCGACGTCTGCAGTTGCCTCATCAGATGAATCAGGCGATGCAGCTGTTGCAACATAACTATCCCAATTCAAAATATATTAAACAGGCGCGTAAGTTTAAGTAAGAGGTAATAAATGAATATTGCAGTGATCGGTAGTGGCTATGTTGGACTAGTCACTGGCGCCTGTTTGGCAGATGTCGGTAATCATGTTGTCTGCATTGATGTAGATGCTAATAAGATCAAACAACTTAACCGGGGTGAAATTCCCATCTACGAGCCAGGCTTAGAGGCAATTGTCAAAGATAATCTTGCTGAAGGGCGATTAAAGTTTGTTACCGGACTTGAACAGCAGCAGGAAGCAGCTGATATCTATTTCATTGCTGTCGGCACACCAAGTGGGGAGGATGGTGCCGCAGATCTGCAGGCAATTCTAACTGTTGCTGAACAGTTAGGGAATTACCTTACTAACTATGCCATCATCATTGATAAATCAACGGTGCCGGTCTATACCGCTCAGAAAGTGGAGGAGATCATTCATCGCCAATTGGTCAAACGTGGCCAGACATTTGCCTTTGATGTCATTAGTAATCCAGAGTTTCTAAAAGAGGGAAGTGCTGTGAGTGATTTTATGCGTCCTGACCGCGTAATCATTGGCACTGAGAGTAGTCGCGCACGTGATACAATGCATAAGCTCTATTCACCTTTTACGCGTAATCCTGAACAGATGCTTTTTATGGGCGTACGTGATGCAGAGATGACTAAATATGTCAGTAATGCCATGCTAGCTACGCGTATCTCGTTTATGAATGAGATTGCGGTACTGTGTGAACAGATGGCGGTCGATGTCGAGCATGTGCGTATTGGTATTGGCTCTGACCCACGTATTGGTTATCCATTTCTCTATCCTGGTTGTGGTTATGGCGGCTCCTGCTTTCCCAAAGATGTCAAGGCGCTGATTCATATGGCGCAATCTCACGGCATTGATCCCTATATTCTGAAGGCGGTTGAGCAGCGTAATCAGGCACAGAAAAGTTTATTATTTACTAAGTTAAAATCTCATTTGGGTGGGCATTTAGCTAATAAAAAAGTAGCGTTATGGGGACTCTCATTTAAACCTGATACCGATGATATGCGTGAAGCCTCTTCATTGGTATTTCTACAAGAGGCGATGGCGGCCGGTGTTAAAGTGGTGGCATATGACCCTGCTGCGATGGCCGTGGCTAAACGTGACCTACCGCAACAATGGTTTTCCAGTGGTCAACTAACATTGGTTGAGCATCAGATGGAGGTATTACCAGAGAGTGATGCATTAGTGTTGATGACGGAGTGGAAACCTTTCCGTTTTCCTGATTTTAATGAGATTAAACGGTTAATGCGTGGTAACTTAATTATTGATGGTCGTAATCAGTATGATCCTGAAAGAGTGAAAGCTGCTGGCTTGGATTATTCCGGGGTAGGGCGCCTATAACACATTGGATGAGAATTGATGGCAAGTAGTAAAAAATTTTCACAAGCTGCCGAACATTTTCATAAATACCGTCCTGATTATCCTAAAGCCATGATGGATTTCCTATTAGAGCGTAAAATATTATGCTCAGATCGTATTATTGCCGATATTGGTTCGGGTAGCGGAATCTTTACTGAACAGCTTTTAATGACTGGTTTAAAAGTCTTTGCAGTTGAACCCAATGACGCTATGCGGGAATGTGCGGAACAGCGCCTGAATGGTTATCCAGACTTTATAAGTGTTGATGGTAGTGCTGAACAGACCACGCTATTAGATAATCAGGTTGATCTCATTAGTGTTGCTACAGCATTCCACTGGTTTAACCGTGAAGCTTGTTACAGAGAGTTTAAACGTATCTTACGTCATAATGGTTATGTTCTACTATTCTGGAATTTACGCCTACCGCAATTATCGACTATCTTGAAAGATTATGAAGCATTATTAAAACGCTATTGTCCAAATTATAAAGGTACGCCGTTACAACAGATTCCTGAAAAGGAGATGTTAGCGTTTTTCGATAAGCAATCTGCAGAAATGCATCAATTTAACAACCAGCAAACATTCGATTTAGAGGGATTAATCGGTCGATTACGCTCAACCTCTTATGCATTAACCCCTAATCAGCCTAATTATGAAAAAATGATAGCAGGAGCGAAGAAGATTTTTTATCAACACCAAAAGCATGGTCAAGTGACTTTTCCTTATACAACATTACTATTTCTCGGCAAAA
>JANQHY010000220.1 GCA_028282395.1 Gammaproteobacteria bacterium | reverse complement strand
AATCACAAGGTTTTCGCCGCATTACCCATTATCCAGATCGGCCTGATGTAATGGCGGTTTTTACCACAAAAATTATCGCCGATAAGCAGCGTTATCCAGTCCTGCTTTCTAATGGTAACTTAATCGATTCTGGTGAACTTGACGATGGTCGTCACTTTGCTCAGTGGCATGATCCGTTCAAAAAACCAGCGCATCTGTTTGCGATGGTTGCTGGTGACCTTGCAGTGATCGAAGATCAATTTGTCACGATGTCGGGACGTGAAGTGGCGCTGCGTATTTATGCCAGCCACGAACGTATTGATCAGTGTCACTATGCAATGGAGGCAGTAAAAAAAGCGATGCGTTGGGATGAGCAGACCTATAGTCGTGAATATGATCTCGATATTTTCATGCTAGTTGCCATCGATGATTTTAATTTTGGCGCTATGGAGAATAAAGGATTAAATATTTTTAATAGTCAGTACATCCTGGCCAAACCTGAAACAGCAACCGATGCTGATTATCATGCAATTGATGTGGTCGTAGGCCACGAATATTTCCATAACTGGAGTGGTAATCGTGTTAGTTTGCGGGATTGGTTTCAGATTACGTTGAAAGAAGGGTTAACAGTATTTCGCGACCATAGCTTTTCGCGCAGTGTTAGCTCGGATGCAGTCACGCGGATTGATCAGGTAAAGCGTCTGCGTGCTTTTCAGTTTGCTGAGGATGCTGGTCCGCTAGCACATCCGATTCGTCCAGATTCCTATATTGAGATTAGTAATTTTTATACCACTACAGTTTACGAAAAGGGTTGCGAAGTTATCGGCATGATTAAAACGGCATTGGGTGAAGAGGGATTTTTCCGTGGCATGAATCACTATTTTGCTAAATTTGACGGCTTTGCTGTCACTTGCGACGATTTTGTTGCGGCAATGGAAGAGGCAAATAGTGTTGACTTAACGCAATTTCGTCTCTGGTATTCCCAGGCAGGTACACCTGAAGTGACGATTCACTCGACTTATGATGCTGCCAAACAGTGTTATACGTTAACCGTGAAGCAGAGCTGTCCAGCTACACCCGGTCAACCACAAAAAGCGCCTTTTTATATTCCGATAAAAATGGGACTGTTGGACAGTAAAGGTAATGACCTACCCTTACAGCTTGAAGGGCGTAGTGGCGCTTTGACAGAGGATGTGTTAGTTCTTACTGAGGCAGAGCAGCAATTTATCTTTACTGATATTGCCGAGCAGCCAACACCTTCGTTTTTACGTCAATTCTCAGCACCAATTAAGCTGCATTATGATTACAGCGAAGCAGAGTTAGCACAATTAATGGCACAGGATAGTGATAGCTTTGCTCGTTGGTAGGCAGGGCAGCGTTATGCTTGTACTGAAATTATTACGCTAATGGCAGCAATTGAGAACCATCAGCCGCTAGCGCTTAATCAGCATTTTGCCACGGCATTAACGACGATTCTTACTGATAAGTCGCTAGATAAAGCCCTCATTGCGCTGATGTTAACCCTACCTGCCGATCGATATCTGATTGAGTTGGTAGGCAAAATTAATATTGATGCGCTCTATCAAGCTAAGCGTTTCTTGACTAAAGCGTTGGCAGAGCAGTTTGAGCCGCATTTGTTAACCTGTTATCACGAGAATAACAAACAGAACCGTTATCGTTATGCACCAGAAGCGGTGGCAAAACGGGCGTTAAAAAACTGTTGTCTACACTATCTTGTTGCATTGGAGAAAGCAGAATATCTTGATTTAGCCAAGCAACAATTTGATCAGGCAAATAGTATGACTGACCAATTGGCAGCCCTACGCTTGCTTACTTGGCATCATAACTCCTATCGACAAGAGGTATTGGCGAGTTTTTATCAGCAGTGGCAGCATGAGCCGCTGGTAGTGAATAAATGGTTTGCCATTCAGGCGAGTAGTGATCTGCCCAATCTACTCGATGAGGTGCGCGCATTAATTGACCATAGTGACTTTACCCTGCGTAACCCGAATAAGGTGCGCGCACTGCTTGGTAGTTATATTAGTAATCTAGTCCATTTTCATCAGCCATTGGGAGAGGGTTATCGTTTTCTAGTCGATTATATTATTAAGCTCGATAAACTAAATCCGATGGTGGCATCACGGTTGGTAAACCCATTAACACAGTGGCGCCGTTATGATGAGCATCGTCAGAAGTTAATGCATGAGGAGTTGACACGACTATTAAAGCAGAAACCTATTAGTAAAGATCTGTATGAGGTGGTGTCAAAAAGTTTGCCAGAGCATTAATTGCTATTGCTGCTGAATTTATTGACATCATGGTCATCATCTTCATTTTTTAGCGCATCATTCTGTTTAAGTTGCTGATCGTCTATATCATCTTTCTTAGGATGAGAAAAGATTGTTGCTGGATTAATGGGCTCATGGTGGTCTAATTTTGACTGCTCCATAATTTCTTTGGGCGTATTGCCCATAACCAATGGATCCTCAATGTCGTCAATAAGACCTTCAAAGGCTGTCTCTACTTCGGCAATTTCATTATCGGTTATATCGGGTGTTATCTCGGTGTCGTACTCGTCAGCAAGTATCTGTTTTGTTTGGGAAAACTTATCCATCGCATATTTTCCGAGGTGAATAACCTGCTCTTTAAAGCTCCCATCAAGTTTCATAATGTAGTCAAAATCAGCATTGGCCACTTTTAATTGTGCTTCGGTAAGGCGCTCAATTTTCTCTTCCTCGCTGATATCCTCTTCTGGATCGTTAAGCTTAGAGAGTTCGTCTAATGTTTCTTTGGCTAGTTGGAAATCTCTTTGATGCCCTTCTAGTTTTATTAATTCATCGGATTTATCTGTATTTTTTAGTGGGTCTTTCTCATTAAATTTCTTTGCGTCAGGATTAGGGGTCTGGTTATTTTCAAGGTCATTTTCATTAGGGAGGAGGTTGTCAACATCCTCATCGTTCTCAACTTTAATATTTTGAATATCTTTTTCTTGGGATTGCTTTATTGCATCGTGATGTTTTTTCACCGCTGCTTCTTTCATATTGTGTTCTATAATTATTTTTGAAGCATAATTGCCCAGATTCTCCACAAGATCTTGCTCAAAAATTTTACTTGATTTTTTGAAATTCTTAGGGTCTTGTTCGCTGATAAATTCTTGCAGAGATAATAAGCGTCCAGTCCGCATGGCAGGATCATTCTCTTTTTCAATATCCTCAAACTCTTTGAATATGTCTAGAGCTCGGGCTAATTTCTCTTCTTCATTTTTTTCCAGTGATGTTAGTACTTGATTGTTTTTCTCCATACGCTCATTGATTTTAGCCATGTTTTCGTTGCGAAGCTCTTTTAAACCTTTTTTAAAGCCAGTGTATAAGGCTTTATTGACGTTTGCTATGTCACTAACAATCATATTATCTACCACATTTTTCATTTGGGCTTCTTGCAAATCCTTCTCCATCTTTTGTTGATATAACTCCTGTGCAGATAATGCAAATTTCTGCTTTGTTTGTGGTTCGTTGCGCAAGTCTTTGTAGTTTTCTAGTTCATCGAAGAACTTTTGGCTCATGCCTACATTACTTTTATTATCTACTACGGCCATGTCTGGTTGCCTCGGTGCGCCATGCCGATGACCATCTCCTCGACACCCAGCTCCGAAGCCCGCTCCGTGAGAATGTCGAGCATGG
>JANQHY010000212.1 GCA_028282395.1 Gammaproteobacteria bacterium | reverse complement strand
AGTTCTTTTTTAATGTCGTGTCTTTGCTATTGCTTCGCATGGTTATTTCCTCCGTTGCATTGGGTTCTACTTTATCAACGAATTATCTAACCTTTACAGCAATGACAAGGGAGCGGTTCGTAATAACGGGGGTGCGAGTAGTTGTAGTTACACTCTTCATACGAAACTGTGTAATAAATGTGCAGTGCGGGCATAGCATGAACACCCAAATCATCAGTGATCATTTCTTCTCCTGCCATTGAAACCTGTATTGCTTCACATTTAGGATTATGCTAATAGTGAAGCGATTGCCACTTACAGCAACTTATTTAATGTCAGTGTAGTATTGCAGATCAGCAATTTCCATTGTAGGGATACAGTTTAAACCTAGGAGCTCAATTTTAGGTATAATCAATGTCTTGATAGCATCACCAATTAGCTCCGCTAATTTATCCTTCTGTTGTTGGGTTCTTCCTGGCATAATGGAAATTTTAATAAAAAATAGAGCATTTGCATGATCTCCATCACCAATATAATAGTTTTGCAAACAGATCGCTCTACTTTTACAACGACTTACTTTGCTAATTGTTGCTAGTGCATTATGCACTAATGCAAAAAAGGACTGGAAGTCTATACCAGTGATATTTTTCGAATACTCAACTTTTATTTGTGGCATAATAATTCTCCCGAAAAGGAATGGTATTTTTACATAATTAAAAATTTAAGTAAAAAGATTACCACGTGATTAATAATCGCTCAAGGATTTTCTGTTGATGCAAACAACACTATAACTCTTTGATAATGTTGTTCAACTATCTCTGTGTTGAGAATGATTCTTGAAAAGTAACATTGCAATGATACCACCGAGCGCTGCACCAAAAAACGGTACTAACAAATAGTTCCAATTCCATACTCTGGTTGCCAATGCCACGGCCGGATTTAACATACCATAAGAGAAATTATGCGATACAATAACCCCCACTAACAGAGAGACACCTATTGCCAGCCAAACCGATAACATCGGAACTCACTTCATTGTAAACAGCAGCAAAAATACCAAATACAAAAGCTGTGGCACCAACAAACTCTCCAAGCCCTATCAGTGCAGAAGATTTAGTCGGCACTAACCATTCACCAAGTTGTCCTGCTGATATTAGAATATAAATCTTAGCGACTGCATAAGCGAGTAATCCGCCAACAATCTGGGCAATAATATATAATATAAATCGCTTAGGGCATAATTTTCGCATTAGCATCATTGCGAAACTTACCGCTGGATTAATATGACATCCAGAGATATTACCCAATAAATAAACCATCAGACCTAGAGTCAGCGCAGCAGCAATAGGTGTTGTAATAGGGTGCGTTGCATTTGGCAACAATGTCATTAAAACTGCTATTGATAAGAGAAATGTACCAATGAGTTCAGCAAAAAAGATAGAAATTAAAGGTGATTTCATCATGGCCTCCATGCCCAATAATAAATAATACTCCTTAGATTATAATGATCTATATGTTGGTGTCAAAATTCTCTTCTTGTAGAGCGGCGGCAATCTACAAAACCTTGGCAGTAATCCACTCCTTTGCCTGAAGTAGACGCTGGATAGTCTGTTCACGCCCCAACAGCTCCAAAGTTAGATCTATTGGTGGTGAAACAGTGTTACCTGTCAGTGCCACCCGTATCGGTTGTGCTACCTTACCAAGCTTTAAATCAAACTCTGCGGCAATCTCTTTTACTATGTCATGAATAGCATTTTTATCCCATTGGCTTAACTGCTGTAAACGCTCAATCATTACGGGCAGCCACGTTAATACATCGGCATTAAGGTTTTTCTTAGCTGCTTTTTCATCATACTGTTCTACCGCTTGATAAAAATAACGACTACGCTCTGCCATCTCATGCAATGTTTTCACACGTTCAGCCTGAGCTGCAATAATCTCTGCAAGCGCTGGCCCTTGGCTAGTATCAATATCTAAACATTCAAATTGGTGCTGCAATTCGCCAGCAACAACCGCACTATCAAACGTTTTTAAATAGTGTTGGTTCAACCACTGCAGTTTGTCATAGTCAAATACTGCTGGCGAACGACTTAAACAGCTCCCATCAAACCACTCAACCATCTCCTGTTGTGAAAAGATCTCCTGATCACCATGAGACCAGCCAAGTCGCAACAGATAATTAACTAGTGCCTGTGGTAGATAGCCTTCGTGCCGATACTGCATAACACCCACGGCACCATGACGTTTAGATAGTTTTTTTCCATCAGAGCCATGAATCATCGGCAGGTGACCATAAATAGGCGGCTCAATGCCTAATGCACGAAATAGATTAATCTGTTTTGGCGTATTATTGACATGATCCATTCCGCGAATAACATGGCTAATCGCCATCTCACTGTCATCAACCACAACAGTTAAATTATAGGTTGGTGAACCATCACTGCGTAACAAAATCAGATCATCAAGTTCATTCTGATTAATCTCTATCTCACCCAGTACCAAATCGGTGAATACAACACTACCCGACTGTGGATTTTTAAAGCGAACAACAAACGGACCTTGCTGCGCTTGATGGTGATCGCGGCAATAACCATCATAACGTGGCTTTTGCTTCTCCTCCATCTGCCGCGCACGCAAGCTGTCCAAGCGCTCTTTACTACAGTAGCAACGGTAAGCATGGCCGCTAGCCAGCAATTTATCGACTGCTTGATGATACTGCTGTTGACGTTTACTTTGATAGAGAACCTCTCCATCCTCTTTCAATCCTAACCACGCCATCCCTTCAAGAATAGACTGTAAAGATGACTCAGTGGAACGTGCGGCATCGGTGTCTTCTATGCGTAGGAAGAACTCACCACCATAGTGGCGCGCATAAAGATAGCTATACAGGGCTGTGCGCACACTGCCAATATGTAAATCACCCGTTGGACTGGGTGCAAAGCGGGTTCTTACCATCACTATTTTCCTCTATATTTTTATACCAGACTATTATCAAAGGAATTAACCACCACTATCACGTTTTACTTCATAGACATTTGGTAATTGTTCGATATGCTGTAGTATCTTATCCAGTTCAGATAGGTCAACAACCTCGATTGTTAATTCAACATATGCTAAACCATTAGTCTTATTAAGATGCGTGTTTAAGCGGGTAATACTAATTCCCTGATTAGCCAAAGCGTGACTAACATCACGCACTAATCCAGGCCGATCGTAGGCATTAACCTGAATGTCAACGAGGTAGTACTGCTGATTCTTATAACGCCATTCAACTTCAATTAAGCGATTTTCACCATTACTCCCTTCAGCAGGAATATTTTTACAATCTTTATGGTGAATACTCACACCAAAACCACGCGTTAAATACCCAACAATCTGGTCTCCAGGAACTGGTTTACAGCACTTGGCAATACGCGTCAACATATCGCCCACACCATAAATTAATACATCACCCTTGCCCTGATCGATTTGCGTATCTCTGCTATTGTCAATCAGGTTGAGCGCCAAAAACGTGGTAACCAGCCTGCTCCAACTGTTGAAGAGGAGCCATTGCCAATTAAAGCG
>JANQHY010000181.1 GCA_028282395.1 Gammaproteobacteria bacterium | reverse complement strand
CCGTAATATTCAACAAATTTGCCGACAACCCCGTGCTGACGTAGCATTTCAGTCACCATCAGGACTAGATCTGTTGCAGTAGCGCCCTCAGGCAGGCGGCCAGTTAGCTTAACCCCAACGACTTCAGGGATGAGCATCGAAACCGGTTGTCCCAACATTGCTGCTTCTGCTTCAATGCCACCCACACCCCAGCCGAGGATTCCTAGTGCATTGATCATAGTGGTATGGGAGTCGGTGCCAACCAGTGTATCTGGGTAGGCGAACTGTTCGCCGTCGATGTCGCGGCTAAAGACACAGCGTCCAAGGTATTCGAGGTTAACCTGATGGCAGATGCCGGAACCGGGGGGGACAACACGGAAATTATCAAATGCGTGTTGGCCCCAGCGCAGAAACTGGTAGCGCTCGAGGTTACGTTTCATTTCAATGCTGACATTCTCTGCAAATGAGTGGTTGCTGCCAAATTTATCTACTTGAACTGAGTGGTCAACGACCAGGTCAACAGGGCAGAGTGGATTGATCTGCTTCGGGTCGCTACCGAGGACAGCTGAAGCGTGGCGTAGTGCCGCCAGATCAACGACTGCTGGTACACCGGTTAAATCTTGTAGCAGGACACGGGCAGGGCGATAGGCAATCTCACGCTTTGACTGGCGCTGTTCAAGCCAGGTGACAAATGCTTCGAAGTCACTGCGGCTAACAGTTTGATTGTCTTCATGCCGCAGAAGATTTTCTAGCAATACTTTCAATGAATTAGGCAGGGATGAGATATCACCAAGTTGTTTGCTGGCGGCATCCAGGCTATAATAGTGATAGGTTTGCCCTGCGATTTCGAGAGTGCGGCGGCTATTTAGGCTGTCTAAGCGCTTTTGTGTCATGAGGCTTCTCCTTCTGTTGCGCCCTTGGTTGCTATTTTACAGGGGCATTTTATCGATTATATTCAGCGCCGACAGTATAACGTAATCCCAGCAGCATTGACAAATTGGCCGATTTTTGTTATCTTGGGCTCGAATTTTGACAGCATACGCGCTACTATCTATGCGCCTTCAAGGCCAGTAGTTGCGTTAAGAATATGATAATGAGGTAAATAAGAAATGAATTCTATTTCAGTTGATAAAAAAACTTCCTATGGACCAATTTCGCCATTAATAATTGCTTTAGTGACGGTTATTGCGCTACTGCCCTTAACGGCATTTACTACCTATTTTAAGTGGACGGATCTGGTTATTTTCGTTGTGAGTTTTTCTGTACGCGCTTTTGCCATTACTGCAGGCTACCATCGCTATTTATCGCACAATGCGTTTAAAACGACGCGTGTATTTCAGTTCATCATGGCATTTTTAGGTAGCACGACGCTCCAAGGCGGACCATTATGGTGGGCATCACTGCATCGCCATCACCACATGCACTCTGATCAAGAAGATGATATCTCATCACCAGTGCGTGAAGGTTTCTGGCATAGTCACATGGTTTGGTTTATGTACAAGAAAAACCTTAAAGCGCCTTACCATCTAATTAAAGATCTTTATCGTTATCCCGAGCTGCGTTTACTTGAGCGCTACTGGTATTTGACGCCATTGACACTCATTATTCCCCTAGCGATCTTTGGCGGTTGGAATGCAGTGGTATGGGGATTTTTTGTACCGGCATTTTTTATTAATCATGCGACTTACTGTATCAACTCTGTTGTGCATATTTTTGGTCGGCGTCGTTATGATATTAAGGATAATAGTCGCAATAACTGGTGGGCTGCGATTATCACCTTTGGCGAAGGTTGGCATAATAATCATCACCGCTATGCGGGTTCAGCGCGTATGGGCTTCACCTGGTATGAAATTGATATCTCTTACTACATTTTGAAGATCCTCAGTCTTTTTCATATCGTTTGGGATCTTCGTCCAGTGCCAGAAAAAGTTCTCCGCGAAGGTAATATTATTAAGTAATAGACTTTTCCACTTTCTGGGGGCTTCTGAAAAAAATACATCGTTGTCCCACGAGTGCCAACATCTTCTTCTGCGGCTTGTCCGGCCTTGTTGCATAACTGTCACTATGTACTCCGTCGTCGCGATGTGCATAGCACCGAAGCGATCCAGCAACAGTGATGATAGTGACTTCAGGACTAAATTTCCTCACTGTGCTTGCAACGACAAGGCAATTTGAGAGAGGAAAGAGAGTCTATTTCCCTTGATGTAAGAAATGGATTACAAAGTTTATGTCTTGATATTTTTTGCAAAATTTTGCAGCATAACTAGGGTTTGAAGGGTATTTTTAGAGGGAGTATGCAATGATTAGCTTCGCAGGAGCTGGAGATAGTATCGATGGACCAGCATCTAACTATTGGCCAATTTATTATGGAGTAAAAGAGACTATTGGTGCAACAGAGCCTTTTCTGTTTGGGTCGCTTGCTGTGTCGAAGACATTTGTTTTGGGTATTACTGGTGCTGCTATTACCGTATTTCTTGGGATTGGGTTTTATATTGTTTTAAACGAGGGAGAGAACTTATTATCTAAAAAAAAGCAGGAGAAGAAATATGGCTATAATGGAGCCTTGCTTTTTGTCTCACGTTGGTCATCTTTAGCCACTATTCCAGCAACAATAACAGCGATTACTATTGCTGTTGGGGAAAAGGTTGGTTCAGGGTTTCTGACTAAGTGTGCCACGATTAAGGGCGGACTGATAACAGGCGTCCTTCCAACCGCACCAATCATTCTAGTTGGGATCTTAACGCTTATTGCCCTGCGCGCATTGGCGAACTTTATCGAATGTGCCTATGGTTGGAAAAATGCGAAAACAGATGAAGAGGTAAAGTTCTATCGCGAGAGAACGGTTGAAAATGCATTAACTTTTTGTGCAGCAGTGCTAGCAATTTTTGTCATATTGGCACTTTTCTCTATCATCTCTATGAGTAATCCGGTCTTTATGGTTATAGCGGGATTTACTGCTGCTTTTATGATCGCAACAAGAGTAGAGCACTACTTTCACTGTATCGCCAACTTTTTTGCCAAAAAGCCAGCTGGCCCTGGTAGTGGAGAGCAATATAATCAGGAGCATCAGCATCTAATTCCAGCAAATGATAACACTACAAATCTCAAGGATGAGCAAGAGACTTATAAGCATCTTGATGATGATCATGACAAAGATAATAGGACGGATATAACCCATACTATCGAATAATAGTCGCTATTTTTTACAAATTATTGAAAAATAGAGTGGCGGGCGAAACGGTATCGTCTGTTTACCATCCGGGGTAAGTGCTACCTGTTTCTCTTCATAATAAGTGTTGCCATGGGTTAAAATTTCAAACCGATCAGAAGGAAATAGTCCTGATATGATCGCTTCATTGATACCGCGGATATCGATTTTATGCTTCATGACTAATCCCAATTGGTAGGGCATTGCGCCATACTGCTGAGCTAACTGTTGAACGTAGTTCATCATCTCTGTTGAGGGGCCTAAGAGATAGAGTACGCCGCTTTTTCCAAGCAACTGACTCACGTTGTTGGTTAAAATTTGCTGTTTCTCTTTATCTATGCAGTGTAATACACCACGCATGTAGACATTAGCATCGCCATGACGGTGGTGGAAGATTTCTATATCAGTAGGCATGAGTGCATTTAAGATTTCAAAATGAGCACCACCTTCATCTCTTGCTAGTGCAATTGCATCGGCAGAGACATCAACGCCAATAGTGTTGGGAAAATGTGTTGCGAGGTAACGGGTTTGGTTGCCTTTGCCGCAGCCCAGGTCAATAAGAGGAAGTTTAGGATTAAAATAGGTATGAAAGCGTTCAAGGTCTGCTGCACCGGTAATAGCAGGATCCCAATCCCATATTGATCCTGACAACTTAGGGTTGGCAAGTGCAAGTGTATGGAGTTCATGCCAATAATTTTTCCAAGCTTGATCGCTGTTTGTCACAGATGATTGTTGCATAAGTTTTCCCCTACATGAATACCCTATCGTAATAACTAATTTTTATAACATTCGCACAGTTTATTCGTCAAGCGTCGTAGAATATGTCCTGTTATATGTTATCAGTCAGTTTTTATATAATTGTAATGTCTTCCTTGGGCACTATGCGCTAGTTGGTTTACCAAACAGATAGCCAAGAGCAACACCAAACTCAAGATCTTGCATATGAACAGTAATTTTCTGATCTGGAGCAAATCTGTTATAACCTGATACTTCCTCTTTGAGTCCGTAGAGCGCCATCGCTGATAGTTGGAAACGCTGTTTGATTATATGACTCACGCCGAGAGGAAAGTGGAT
>JANQHY010000109.1 GCA_028282395.1 Gammaproteobacteria bacterium | reverse complement strand
ATCCTGCCAACATGATAAATCGTGACTTAGCTATTCCACTAAAAAAGTGGGCAGGCTATTGCAATAGTCAACAACTGTTCTACTATCTTGATGAGATTCAACAGGCCGAAGCCGTGTTGAGCAAAAAAATTGCGCTTAACAAACGGCTACTCCTGGAAAATCTCTTGATTAGTTGGCACAACACCATTGAGGAGGGAGCTCATGCTAGTTGATTCACATTGTCATCTTAATATGCTTGATACTGAAAAACGTTCCGTTGCTGATTATATCGACGCTGCAACAGAAAATGGCGTCTCTCATCTATTAACCGTCTCCACCGTACCGGAAGACTTTGCACAACTGATCACTCTGGCAGAGACTTATGCCAATGTCACTTGTTCAATCGGTGTCCATCCTAATGAGATGCCTGAATTAACGGTAAGCGAAGAGGAGCTAGTCACTGCCGCCCGTCATCCACGCGTCGTTGCTATCGGTGAAACCGGTCTCGACTACTACCGCAGTGAGGGTGATCTGTCATGGCAGCAGCAACGGTTTCGCTGTCATATTGCTGCTGCAAAAACGCTGCAAAAACCACTGATCGTCCACACACGTCAAGCACGTGAAGATACGCTGACAATATTGCGTGAAGAGCATGCCAGCGAGGTTGGCGGCGTGCTGCACTGCTTCACCGAAGATTGGCAGATGGCAAAGCAGGCGCTCGATATCGGCTTTTATATCTCATTCTCTGGTATTGTGACGTTTAAAAATGCCACTGAACTGCAACAGGTGGCAAAACAGGTGCCTGCTGATCGCTTTCTTATTGAAACCGACTGCCCCTTTCTTGCTCCAGTACCTAAACGTGGTAAACCCAATGAACCTGCCTATGTGCGCTATGTTGCAGAATTTCTCGCAGAGCTGCGCGGAACTGATTTTGCTACTATCGCCCAGCAGAGCCATGATAACTTTTATCGTCTATTCGCTGAACAGTCTCAATAAATTGCAGACAAATACTCCATATAACGTTAAGTAAATGCTACTAATTTTTTGTCATAGACTAAGATAAATGCTACAATTATCTTCGTTATTGTAGCCGTATCTCAACATAGAGATAGTGATGTCATCAAAAGTATGGTCAGGCTAAAGTAAGTTTTTGTCAAATTGATTAAACAAATGTAGGTAGCAACTATGGCAACACCTGATATGAATGAGCTAATGAAAAAAGCAAAAGAGATGCAAGATCAAATGCAGCAAGCGCAGAAGCAGATCGCATCAATTGAAGTTATTGGCCAAAGCGGCAATGGCCTGGTCAAAGTATGTATGCGCGGCGACCATTATGCCAATAGGGTAGAGGTCTCTGACACCTTGATGGGTGAAGACCGCGAAATGGTTGAAGAGCTCTTCTGTGCAGCAATCAATGATGCTGTGAAAAAGTTAGAAGAAGAGACGCGCACACGCATGATGGACCTTGCTAAAAACTTCCAGATGCCTGATGGAATCGATGGCCTAATGGGACAGGATGACGATAAATAACAGCATTGCGGTTCGATTGTGGTTTTTAGCCCTTTACTGAATGAACTTATTATTGCATTGCGCTTTCTCCCCGGCATTGGGACAAAGTCAGCACAGCGTATTGCTTTTCATCTCTTACAGCGCGATCGTCAAAAGAGTCAACAACTGTTGGAAGCATTAACTAAAGCGCTCGATCAAATTGAGCGCTGTGAACGCTGCCGCAATTTTAGTGAGACAGCGCTATGTAATATCTGTAATAATAGTAAACGGGACCAAACGCTTCTATGTATTGTTGAATCGCCTGCTGATGTCCTCGCTATCGAACAGATGGCAAGTTATCGTGGCCACTATTTCGTTTTAATGGGTCATCTGTCACCCCTTGATGGAGTTGGTCCTAAAGAGCTCGGTTTTGACTTGTTAGAGAGTCGTTTTAATAGCACTCCTGCTATTACCGAAGTTATTATTGCGACCAATCCAACAATTGAAGGTGAAGCCACTGCTCATTATATCAGTACGCTATTGAAGAAGCGGCAGATTAAAGCAACACGGATTGCTCATGGTGTTCCGCTTGGCAGCGAATTGGAGTACATTGATGGCAATACGCTACTGCGCGCCTTTGAGGGCAGAGGTGAAATGGTTTAATGCGACTCCGTTGGTTAGAGAAACGGGATAGCGACCAGCCCAATCAGCACCAATAAAGCCACTAACCCAATTATCGCGCCTTGGCGGTTAAACGTTATTTCATTACTTTGTAAACTTGACATATCACCATACTCGCTTCTTTTTCACTTTATCGCCAATGGAAATGATTCGTTTGTCATAATAGACGATAACTGGCAAACCCAGATTTATAGCTTATCTATTTTTTTAAATACATACAATGGTTTATTCTGTATTTCGAGTAATATCGCAGAAAGGTATTTTGAGATAACCGCTAAAATTATAAACAGCCCTGCAAAACTTATTGATAAAAGTATCATAATAGTTGTCCAACCTTCCTGAATATGACCTGCACCAAGATATAAGTAGACTATGATTGTATACGAAATAATTGACAGTGCAAACAGGAAAAATAGTAATGACAATAACATTGCCAGTTTAGAGCCAATATTAGAATAGGATATCAGTATATCAGAAGCCAATGCCACCTTTTCTGAGAAGGATAAACTACTAGTGCACATACTTTTACGGTTGGATTTATATTTAATTGTTTCAATAGTCAACCCCGAGTAATGATAGAGTGCTTTCCGGTAAATAATTTTTATTTTTGTCAATCTAATACGATTAATAGCTCTTCGCGATAAAATCCTAATAGTCTCGGTCATTAATGCCATTTTTTTATTCGATAGCTTTTTTAGAATTTTGTAAAATAATTTCGAGCTGGGTTTCGTCATTTTCTCTGGCGAAGCACTAACAATATCAATACCATTGATACATTTACGATACAATTCCATAATGACTGAAACATCACAATCTAGTTCAGCCCTATCAAATTCAAATACAAAATCGCCAATTGATAAATCTATCCCGGCAACCATGGCCAATTCAATACCATGCTTCCAACTTAAATTAACCATGGTAATACTACCTGTCAGTTCGGATGCTATTTCTGCCGCTTTATCCACCGTTGCATCCGAACTACTATCATCAACTAAAACAAACTCATATTTGTCAAAGTTCTCACTAAAAATCTCATCCACACGACGCAGAAAAGATTGAATATCGTCTGCATTATTTCTCAAATAAACAATAATAGAGATAAAGTTTTTCTCCTTAACCTTAGTTATACCAACCATTACAATACCTCCTCTAAGTCATAGATTGTATTTATCTTACCTGAAAGAACTGAAATGAATGTTGGGTTATGTGAAAACGTTTTAATAATAGTTGGTCTGGAGTCATTCGCCTCCGAAGATAGCAAAATCCCTTTCATGGCAAAAAGAGAGCGTTGATAGTCAATCTCTATTTCATCTTGCAAGAACTTCCTGGCCAAAGTATACATACAATCCCATGCCGAATTGGGTTTATTATCACATAGATTACAGTTTTCGAGTTGGCGCGGACTACAGGCAACATTATGCTGACAAGAAAAAGTTGGCAACGAGTCATAAGAAACCCGATGTGGCGTATATGCAACAGCAGTCAATGAATGGAATTCTGTGTTACCAAAAGGCATAAGTGAAAAGAAGGGACCATCCATAACGGTGATGCCAATATTCTTAATATTATCCGATACTCGACATAAAATGACTTCGCAGATTTCATATTTAATCGGGAATTTATCAAATCCAAGATAATGTATAATTTGATTAATACTCGCATATGAACTATTTAGCAAATAGTGACTAATCAGTTTTTCCCCGCTTTCCAGTTCAACAAAATAGGCATCTCTACCTTCACTAAGCGAAATATCAACAATTCTTGCTGAATAACGAATATTAACATTTTTAAATTTGGCCAGCTCATCAATAAAATAACGTTTGATCTTCATTGCATCAAAGGTACATTCTTCTGTAGAGAATGCACCGTCACAAAGATCTGGTTTAAAATATCTCTCTGGGTTAATGCTATCACATTTTATCTCTGCTGCAGAACAGAAATGATTGAATTGCTCCGATGACGTCCAAGAGAATTTGCTGGCTGTGGCATATATTTTTTTAATAGATTTATCTATGGCGAAATGAAATTCACGGTTAAAACGATCATAATATTTTATTGTCTGAAGTGCTGTTGAATAGCTACGTGGATAATGATAGCCATTATGCGATCTTGCCTGATTAATATAAGAAGGTCTGGAAAAGGGTTGATTATCATATTCGAGAACAGTCACGCTTTCACCTTTTCTGGCACAGAATAGTGCGGCATAGAGTCCATACATGCCTGCGCCAATAATTATTTTATCTGATAATTGCATCTGTCACCTTATACATAG
>JANQHY010000071.1 GCA_028282395.1 Gammaproteobacteria bacterium | reverse complement strand
AGTAGGATTCCTTTACGCTCCGACTGAAACCTTTGCTGAACTATGGGGCCCAACCTATTTACACCATGTTAATGGCATCAATAGAGAGATTGCTTCAACAGCTGTCGGCATGATCTTTATCGGTTGGTTTATCAGCAGCCCCATTATGGGCTGGGTTTCAGATAGAATCGGGCGCCGCAAACCTATTCTGATATTTTCTACTTTGAGCAGCATGATAGTAATGTCGGCGGTACTCTATCTACCCCATCTCCCCACCTCTCTTCTATTCTTTCTACTTTTCCTCTATGGCGCTTGCAATATTGGCGTATCCATCTGTTATGTCATTGCTCGAGAGAGTAATGCTGATGAGGTCTCGGCAACAGCGATGGCATTCGCCAACATGGCTTCTGTACTGATCGGCGCATTCTTTCAACCTCTGGTAGGATGGGTACTAGACTTGCACTGGAATCATCAATTAGTCAATGGTATTCCTAAGTACAGTATTCATGCTTACCACATGGCACTGCTGCTGCTGCCCCTCTGCTTTACCATTAGCTTCGTTGCTGCGCTACTGGTTAAAGAGAGCTATGGTAAAACGACTAAATAAGGGCCATCAATTTTTTGGCAAAGTGATATTTTAAACCAGGACCGATAGACAGCAGCATTCCTCATAAGATAGTGGGGCAGGGCACAATAAGAACAGAAGAAATAGAGATCCCAGCCTTGATCAGCATAAAAAGAATAATCCCTAAAATCGCACCAATTAAATAAGCTATACGCCAACCCCAAGAAAATAACACTTGATGCGGCATAATCATTGTCAACAGCGCAACCGTTCCAGATCCTAACAATGTACCAGACACCCCCATAACCCAGATCGCACTACCAAATAATCCATAACGTTTATGTTCAACCGATTCTAATACGTAGACTAAGGCGCCTGCCGATTCGCCACCAACCGAAATGCTTTGGATAACACGAAAAAGCAACAGAATTGCCGGTGCGACATTACCGATGGTATGCCAGGTTGGTAAAATTATCATAATCAGCATGCTTATGCTCATCATGGCAATCGAGAAAATAAGCGCCTGTCTACGACCAAAATAGTCACCGATATAACCATAAAATACCCCGCCAATTGGTCTAGCTAAATAGCTAATAAAGAATATGCCGTAAACTAATACCATCGATAGCCAATGACTTTGATTTACAAAAAATAACTGAGCAAATACTGAAGCTAAATAACCATAAATAGTGAAATCATACCACTCAATCACTGTTCCTAATGCGCCAAGAAGATAGACACGCGTTATGTGATTACGATTATAGCCGATACCAATCTGAGCCATCTTACAATCCATACATATTTTACATTCTTTCTATTATGGTGAATAATCTTAGTAATGAACAGTAGGAATTTATCTATTTAACCCTTTCAGTATTGCGCCAAAACCGCACTAAACAATTAAACATTTTTTCACACTAACTCAGCCACTCCATAGCAATACCTCACCGTTATCTTGCACGCTACATGGCCATCATCCTACACACCAAAACGTCGTCGCAGCAAACTTTACCGCTACCTTTGCTGCGAACTTCATACTACCGTCGCCTCGCGGCTTGTATATGGGGATATAGTGATCTATCGGCAGCCGGATGTGGTAGTTCCACAAGTCCGGTTCTGAGAGAGGCCGATTGAAGTGATCTAGTCGGTCTAGTCAACCCATCCCTCAAATAAAGTTAATCAAAGCGTTAAGTTGAGCGAGCGAATTAGCAACGAGTTGAGTCAATTATTGGAGTTAAAGAGGCTTTTCTGCCATAGAAAATCAGAGAGAATAATTTCATTCAGAGCATTTTTGTACATGGACTTCCAACCCATTTTTTCCTGAACTTTTGTAGAGTCCGCTATTGAGTAAACAATATCATTTTCTCGGCGTGGCCCAACGGAGTATTCGATTTCATCAGAAACTAATTCCTTGAATTTATTATAGATATTTAAAACAGACGTGCCAATTCCATACCCAATATTGAAAACATCATTAACAACTTCGGTAGTTTTGCTTAAGTACGCTATCGCATTCAGGTGAGCATTTGCTATATCCATAACATGAACGTAATCACGAATACAGGTGCCGTCTGCGGTTTCATAGTCATTTCCATTTATTATTAATGGATTGCCCGATAAGAAATTACTGGAAATGCTTTGAATAAGTGATAAAGGATACTTCTGACAAGGGTCAGCAGAAAGTTTT
>JANQHY010000070.1 GCA_028282395.1 Gammaproteobacteria bacterium | reverse complement strand
AGCGCCGAGATCAGTATCTCTCTCTTTTGTTGATATTGCTGACGTAGTTCACTAACAAACTGATTGTCATCAAATACTTCAGCAGCGGTGTCCTGAATGAATTGTGGCACGCCATTATCCTGATAACTTTTTAGTTTTACTATTCCCTCAATTATCTCTGCATCACCCGCCGCAAAACCCACGCGATAGCTGGTCATGTTGTTGCGTTTTGAGAGTGAATAGAAAACGACGATATTCTTTTTGCCAAGTTCAAGGATACTGGTTGGTTTTTCATTATAATAGAGGTCAATATAGGCGCCTTCATCAGCAGCAATAATAATATTGTATTTTAATGCCCAATCGATAAGTTGTTGATACCATGATGCTGGGGCAACAGTGCCGGTAGGGGAGTTAGGATAGTTAATCCAGATAATTTTTGCCTTTTTGGCGATCTCTTCTGGTATTGCATTGAGATCGATAAGAAAATTATTCTCTTCGCGTAGTGGCACATAATAGGGAATGCCATGGCTAGCTTTGGTCCCTAAATGAAATGGTGGGTAACCAGGCGTCGGACAGATAACGATATCACCCGGATTGATAAAGGCACGAGGAAAATTGAATACCGCCTCTTTCGAGCCGATGGTTGCGATCAGTTCGGTTGCTGGATCAAGATTAACATTGAATTCGCGTTGCATATAACGGCAACAGGCTTGACGGAACTTTTCAGTGCCGCGGTAGTCGGGATAACCTGATAAGCGGTGACCCTGAGCATGTTGTGAGAGGGCGTCAATGGCATATTGTGGTGGGGAACTCTGTTTGGCTGGATCACCAACACCAAAATCAATGACATCAATCCCACGCTGTTGTAGCGCTAATACTTGATCATCAATTTGGTCAAAGATATCTTTTTTTGGTTTAACCCCTAAAAAATCAGAATAACGAATAGCCATGGTCTAGTTTCCTCAATTAATCGTCTGTTACAGCAGCGACATCTTAACATGACGCAGTAATGGCTGCTACTATTAAGTCATGCATTAATGATGTGAGAGTTATCTCTATTACGATAAGTGTAGGTTTTTTATCATTTAAGAAAAAAGGTGGGCCGGATGATAGTAGAGAAGATTGTATCAGGTGGACAGAGCGGTGTTGATCGCGCAGCACTGGATATCGCCATGGCAATGGGGATTGCTGTAGGCGGTTGGTGCCCGAAGGGGAGATTGGCTGAGGATGGGGTGATTGCTGAACGTTATCCACTTATTGAGTCTGATAGTGCAGAACCAGCTGTACGTACCAAACTAAATGTTAGAGACTCTGATGGAACATTAGTGCTCTATGAGCAGGCGTTGTCAGGGGGGACTAAGTTAACCGTTGATTATGCCAAGGAGATAATGCGGCCACTGTTGGTGATTGCACTCGATAAAGTAGCGGAGGCGGAAACTGTTGTTACGTGGTTACAACAGTATCAGATCCAGGTGTTAAATGTTGCCGGCCCACGTGCAAGCCAACGTGAAGCGATTTATGATCATGCGTATGATTTTTTGCAACACTGTTTGACACGGTGTGCTTGAGAGAATTTACTATTTTTTCTATCTGCGTTAGATGACATGGAGTGCTGCAGAAGATTTTTTATTTCTGCATGAGCCAAGCTAAACACTGAGGCCACCAACGCTTAACGTCTCTGGCATCGAGATGTTTAAAATTCTCCAGTAGGGTAACTTCTATATTATCTGCTGCGCTAGGGTAGTTGTCACGCAGAAGCGAATGAAAGCGAATCGCACCATCTGGTCTGACGTGTGTATCATCTGCACCACAGATAAAATGTATTTCTGGACCGTGGGCATAAGCAGATAAATGTGTTAACGGGTTTAGCTGATCATAAAAGTACTGTGCGTAGCTGTCAGCTTTTTTTACTGGGATAAGATTGCCACTCTGTAGTCGATCTTCCATATCGGGGCGTAGCCAATCGGGTGTGGCAATAACTGCTGCGACACGTTTAATACGTTTATCAATACCCGCTGCTGCGACAGCAATATCACCTCCCATTGATAAACCAGCCAAATAAATCTCTTCTTTGACATCGAGTGTAGCAATTGCCCAATCAATAACGCGCAGTACATCCAGTGTCGTATTGCCTAGAATTGGCCACATCTCATGGCGGAAATTTTCAAATACACGTTCAAAGATCTGCTGTTCTGACTCATTGCCGCGTTCACCGTGCTGCCAGGCATCAAAACTTAAGGCGGTGTAGCCTTGTGCTGCAAGCTCCTCCAGTACAGGCATCATGCGCTCTTTTTTACCACTGAAATGATGTAAAAAAATAACTAATTGTCGATTGTGATTCGCACCCTCAGGCTCAACATAGAGGACAGGAATATGGTCGACCCATTGTGTTTTATTATGCGCCATAACCGCTGCCTCCTTTTTTAAATTTCGTCATCTAGCATCAATAGCGATGCGTTACCACCTTCGGCCATAGTATTAATCGTAATAGTGCGTTCTACAGCAAGGCGTGGCAGGTAGTGTGGGCCACCCGCCTTGGGACCGGTTCCAGATAGGCCTTGACCACCAAAGGGTTGCACGCCAACAACGGCGCCGGTCATATTGCGATTAATATAGAGATTGCCGACGGCAAGATGTGGCTGCATTTGGGCTATATTACTTTTAATGCGACTATGTATTCCTTGTGTTAGGCCATAACCGGTTTGCTGAATCTGTTGCAGCACATTAGTGATATCAGTTGCACGATAGCGGATGATATGGAGAAAAGGGCCAAAGAACTCGCGCTTTAGTTGGCTTAACTGCTTAATTTCAAATGCACATGGCGCAAAGTAGTGGCCACTCTGACAGGATGGTTGCAGTTTCACTTGGTAAATAAGTGTCGCGTCAGCGCTCTGGTTGAGTTGATCAAAGTGATTTTTTAGTTGTGACAGAGCATCATTATCAATTACTGGGCCGAGATCACTAGCTAATTGCAATGGATCACCTACTTGCAGTTCTGCCATTGCACCTTTCAACATAGTAATAAAATTATCAGCGATCTCTTCCTGGATAAATAGTACCCGCAGTGCTGAACAGCGTTGGCCAGCACTATGGAATGCTGAGGTAACGACATCAACCACTACCTGCTCCAATAGCGCAGAGGAGTCCACAATCATGGCATTTTGTCCACCGGTCTCGGCAATTAATGGCACAATTTCACCACGGCGTGCTGCCAGTGATTGATTAATATGGCGTGCTGTTTCAGTAGAGCCGGTAAAAATAACTCCCTTGGTACGGCTGTCACCAACCAGTTTGGCACCAACAGTTTCACCGCGGCCCGGTAATAGTTGGACAACTGCTGGTGGAATACCCGCTTGATGGAGTAGTTCTACTGCACGATAAGCAATTAACGGTGTCTGCTCAGCAGGTTTAGCAATCACGCTATTGCCCGCTGCCAGTGCAGCGCTAACCTGACCAATAAAAATAGCTAAGGGAAAGTTCCATGGACTGATGCAGACGATCACACCACGCCCATGTAATGAGATTGCATTATATTCGCCAGTCGGTCCAACTAATTCGTTAACTGTAAAATGCTGACGTGCTTGTTGAGCATAGTAGCGGCAGAAATCAACCGCTTCTCTCACTTCAGCAATCCCATCAACGACAGTTTTTCCCGCTTCACGTGCCGCCAATGCAATAAATTCAGCCATATTCTCCTCTAAAAGCGTTGCCATCTTCTCGAGACATTGGCAGCGTTGTTCAACGGCTGTTTGATCCCAAGCAGGGAAGGCAGCATGGCTATTCACAAATGCTTGCTCGATCTGTTCATTGCTAGTTTCAATAACGTTACCAATTGTTTGACCATCAATTGGCGAGAGGCAGGGCTGTTGTGTTGCTGACACGGTGTTAGCGCGGTTTTTTGTTGTGGCGATGATTGGTTTTACCTGCCAAGATTGTTTAAGTGCCTGGTTAATCTGATCGTTAAGTGTCGTTAAGGCAATTTCATCACTGAGGTCAATGCCGCGTGAATTCTTTCTATTAGGATAGATGTCTCGGGGTAATGGAATTTTTGGATGACGTTTGCTGGATACGTTTTTCATTAAGTCAATGGGTGAACGCACTAACTCGCTAATAGCGGTCTGTTTATCTTTGATGCGATTAACGAAAGAGGTATTAGCACCATTCTCCAGTAATCGCCGTACTAGGTAGGGAAGTAGATCACGATAACGTCCTACTGGTGAGTAGATACGGCAACGAATTGCACGATTTTCTGCTAATAGCGGG
>JANQHY010000291.1 GCA_028282395.1 Gammaproteobacteria bacterium | reverse complement strand
CAGTAAAGGCTTCATGGCCAGGCGTATCAAGAAATGTCACAACACCACGTTCGGTTTCGACATGGTAGGCACCAATACCCTGGGTAATACCGCCGGCCTCACCCGCCGCCACTTTAGTACAGCGAATATGGTCAAGCAGTGTTGTTTTACCATGATCAACATGCCCCATGATTGTTACCACTGGTGGCCGCGGCACTTCGCGTCCTTGGTGACTCAACTCTTCATTCAGCGCCATTTCCACTTCGTCATCACGCAGCTCAGTCGCTTTATGGCCAAGTTCCTCTACTAAAAGTGTTGCAGTATCGCGATCAATCATCTGGTTAATTGTCGCCATCACACCCATATCAATTAACTTGCGAATAACTTGCGCTGATTTAAGCGACAGTTTTTTCGATAGCTCAGCAACTGAGATTGTCTCCGGAATCGCCACCTCTTTTATCTGTGGTGTCACCGGCATCTCAAACTCCTGTTTTGCTACCGATTTAACATCACTGTTTCTCGCACGTCTGCGCCCTCCTCTAGCAATACGCTGCTCATCTTCATCATCAGCCAATAATACTTGTCGGCGGCGCTTCTCCTGGCGCTGTTTCGCTTTTTTCGATTTACGCGCTTTACCCTTTTCATCCTCTTGCGCTGGGTGTTTAGCTTTACCCTTCTTGCCCTTTTCTGGCTGCGCTGCTGGTTCAGGTGTTGCCATTGCATCCGGTAGTGGCTTGTTGTTTTCAGGCGATGACGCCTTTTCCTGTTCAGACGCGACTTGCTGCTCAACTGGCTGATCAGCTATTTTCTTTTTCGCATCCTTGGCTTCTTCTCGGTCGTCCTTTTGCGCCACTGGTTCTGGCTTATCCTGCTTGGCAGACTGTTGTTTAGCACCTCCCGCTGGCTCAACAACTTTAATTTTTTTGATCTCCACTTCAGCAGGTTTTTCAGCACTCTGTTCCGCTTCAGTGGGCTGCTGAACATAGGTACGGCGCTTACGCACTTCAACATTAATGGTCTTTTTGCCACGCCCTTTCGCATCAGAGACCTGCAGTCGGCTTACCGTTTTACGGCGCAATACCAACCGTTTCGGCGAACCGTTATTATCAACTTTCTCTTTATCTTTAATTTCGCCTGCCATGTTTTTAATTTACCTCAGTCACCTAGTCATCTTTATTATCGGAGAACCACGGCTCACGTGCTTTCATAATCAATTTTGCTGCCGCATCACTGTCAATCTCCACCAACGATAAAAGATCATCGACCGACTGTTCGGCCAAATCATCCAACATGATAACACCGTGAGCTGCCAGTTTACGTGCTAACTCAGGCGTCATACCTTCCATTTCCAACAGCTCTTTTGATGGCATTTTGCCACCCCCTTGCGCCATCAGAGCCTCTTTGGCACGATTCTGCAGCTCAGCAACCAACTCTTTATCTAGCCCTTCAACTGCCAATAGCTCTTTTTCAGCAACATACGCAACCTCTTCAAGGCTAATGAAGCCCTCATTGGCTAACATCTCTGCGAATTCCTCATCAACATCAAGCGCCTCGACAAACAGGTGAGTCACACTAGCAATTTCACGCTTGCTTTTCTCCTCCTGCTCCTCGACAGTCATAACATTGAGTGTCCACTCTGACAGATCACTCGCCAGGCGAATATTCTGGCCACTGCGCCCAATGGCTTGCGATAGCTGATCGGCCTGAACGATAATATCCATCGTGTGATTATCTTCATCAATCACAATCGAAGCGACTTCTGCCGGCGCCATAGCATTAATGACAAACTGTACAGCATTATCATCCCACAAGATCACATCAACACGCTCACCACCCAACTCATTGGAGACTGCCTGCACACGCACACCGCGCATCCCAATACAAGCACCAATTGGATCAATGCGACCATCATTGGTTTTCACTGCAATTTTTGAGCGCACACCGGGAATCCGTGCCGCCGCTTTAATCTCGATAATATCTTCATTCACTTCTGGCACTTCGAGACGGAACAGCTCAACCAGCATCTCTTTACAGGCACGACTGACAAACAGCTGCGGTCCTTTCACTTCAGGACGAATGGCAAATAGATAACAGCGAATACGATCATTAATCCGTACCGATTCATGTGGCAGCATCTCTTCATGGGGTAACACTGCTTCGGCATTGTCACCAAGATCAATAATAGCGTAGTCACGCGTCACTGACTTCACAACACCGGTAACCAGCTGACCCAACAGATCGCGATAAGCTTCCGCTACTTGGGCGCGCTCTGCTTCACGCACTTTCTGCAAAATTACCTGTTTGGCTGTCTGCGCCGCAATCCGCCCTAAACCGACTGACTCCATCGGCTCTTCAATAAATTCACCGACTTGACAACCACTCTGTTTCACCTTTGTGTCATCAAGCGTAATATGTAGTTCCGCATCAAAAGGAAGCGGATGGCCACTACTACTCTCACCGACATAACTGGTATCCGGTACAATCTCCCACTGGCGAAAAATTTTGTAATCGCCACTGTTACGATCTACCACAACCCGAACGGCAAAATGTGTTCTCTTGCTGATGGCCATTGCCAGTGCTGCTTCTAACGCAACAAAGATATCCTCCAACGGGATATCTTTCTCATTGGCAACCACTTCCATCATCTGTACTATTTCGCTCCGATTCGCTACCATAGTCTTTACCCTCTTCAATACTCGACAACCAGCTGTGCTCTAGCAATTGCAGTTAGCGGTACTGTTGACCGCTCACCGTCAATCTGCAAAACGACTGATTCGCCTTCTATTCCCATCAATTCACCGGTCAAGCGTCGCTTCTGTTCAATTGGCACAATCAGACGTAGCGCTACTTGCCTACCGGCAAAGCGCTCAAAGTCCGCCAAAAAAAATAGCTTCCGCTCTATTCCCGGTGAAGAGACTTCCAAGACATAATCACTATTGACAGGCGACTCGACATTAAATAATCCCGTTAACTGCCGACTCACTTTGCTGCAATCATCGACTGTAATGCCTCCACCGTTGCCTGCCTCACTCTGACTATCTATATAAATTCGTATCAATGCACGAGGGCCATGGGGCATATATTCACAACCCACATAGTCATAACCGAGACTTTTGACAACCGGGGCAACCAGCACATTAATTGCCGCCTGCTGCTTACTTACACCGCCTATCACACTCTCCACCATTTTTCTCCTTGCCGTATAAAAAAACCCCAAACGGGGTTTCTTGTTACGACGCTGCTGCTGGTAGCGGGGGCAGGATTTGAACCTGCGACGTTCGGGTTATGAGCCCGACGAGCTGCCAGACTGCTCCACCCCGCATCAACATGGAGAACTATAGCCGAAATCAGGGGTGATTGCAATCCTTTGAATAAAGAAATATTCGTGACTTGCCAGGCGCTAAAAGTAGCGGTCAGCAGCGATAATCGGGGTAGAGTCGGCTCATTAAACGCTGCCATGCTAGCCAGTCACGCCTACCTAAATCCTCTTCAAAACCGAGCAAGTCGCGGTTGGCTTGTTGGCACATCTGCGCTGACGGTAGGACTAAATCCTCTGCCTTAACATGATTAAGTTGGCACTGGACTCGACACGCTTGCTCAAGATGGTAGCTATAAAAAAAAGCCTCATGGAGCGTGCTACCACAAGTCAATGTGCCGTGATTACGCAGCATCATAACCCGCTTCTGCCCTAATGCATCGACCAAACCGCAACCTTTATCAAAAGAGAGCTCCAACGATTGGTAATCGTAGTAGGCAATACGCTGATAAAGATGAAGGGCAAACTGGCTGATAGGCAACAATCCCGCTTTCAGTGCTGAAACCGCGACACCAGCAGTGGTATGGAGATGAAAAACCGCGTTGATATCTGGGCGGGCACGATAGATATTACCGTGAATAACATAGCCTGTCTGGTTATATTGATACTCTTCTCCCTGCAATACTTGGCCAGTGAAATCAACCTCAATCAAGGATGACGCTGTTACTTCACAAAAAAGCTGTCCGAATGGCAAAATATGGAAAGTGTCACTGCCTGGCAACCGTGCTGAAAGATGGGTATAAGTGGCGTCATCCATGTCTAAATGGGCTAAAAGCCGATAGGCCATCGCAAGGTTCTCTCTTAATTGGTCAACTGCTGCTGCTGTATCGATTGCGGCTACGTTACTTTCAGAGTCCATGACATAATCTCGTTAAATTAATTATTGGCTATACTAATGCTTCCATCATCTTGATACAAGCTTGATACTATGCAGTTTAAAAAGTCACTACCCTATGTGATCAGCCGATTTTCCTTGCCATCCGCACAGAATTAAAGTATACTTTAAAAAAGTAGGAATAATTTTGGAGTTAACTTAAATTGGATGCTTTTTTACAACAGACCTTTGAGCGCCTGTTAGCAATAACAGACCTATCGTTTAAGCGTTACTTATATGATAGTTTTCAACTAAGTCGACTAACCGGCATTATTGGCCCACGCGGTGTTGGAAAAACGACACTCATGCTGCAATACATCAAGGAAAAGCTAGCCAAAGACCAAAAGGTATTCTATTTTTCTGCAGATGCCATCTATTTTCGCCAAAGTACTTTAGTGGAATTTATTAATGATTTGTACAATTTAGAGGGACATCGTTTTTTCTTTATTGACGAGATTCATAAATATGCTAACTGGGAACAGGAGCTAAAGAATTTGTATGATGCTTTTCCTGACATTAAAATCGTCTATTCTGGCAGCTCAATGCTCGAGTTAGTCAAAGGCAGTCATGATCTTTCACGCCGCGCGAAACTTTATCACCTTTCTGGCATGTCATTCAGGGAGTATTTGAATTTTTCTCAGAAAAATGACCTAAAGGCAATTAAACTTTCAAAATTATTGAGCAACCCACAGAATTTTAATGAACTGGGAGCAATCAATACTGTTATAGGACATTTCAAAAAATATTTAGCAGCCGGTTATTATCCATTTTTCTTTGAAGACACGCATACTTACTATGAACGTGTCATGCGCGTTATTGAAAAAATTATTTTTGTAGACATCCCAAGTTATTTTGATTTAAAAACACACAATCTTCATCTATTTAAAAAAATATTAAGCTATTTATCAAATATTCCACCTGGCGAGGTCAATACAAACAATATTGCAAAGAATATGCAGGTAGCACATCAAACGGTATTTAACTATTTGACCATCTTGGAAAGTGTTGGGTTGATACAAATCATTTACCCCTTTGAAGGTGGCAATCAATATCTGAGAAAACCACAAAAAATATTTCTACACAATACAACACTATTTTACACGCTACAGCAGGCATTTGGCGATACCGCTAATCAAGGAACGTTGAGAGAGCTCTATTTTATTCAAGCGCTGCGCGATGCGAATCAAAAAATTTATTATTCTAAACAAGCAGATTACCGTACAAAAACACATATTTTTGAAATAGGTGGAAAAAACAAAACAACTAAACAGATTGCTAATTTAGAGATTCCCGCTTTTCTGGTAAAAGATGATATTTTAGTGGCAAGTAAGCAGACAATCCCACTCTGGTTCTTTGGTTTGATTTATTAATCGATAACCTTAATGGACAGCGGAATAGAGGGTTTTTAACTGCGCCAACAGATCGCCGGCCTGCGCCAAAGGCAAACAGCTGAGTGCATCACACTTGGCCGCATCAGGGTCGGGATGAAATTCGAGAAAAACACCATCAGCACCAGCCGCCACTGCTGCTTTAGCAATAACTGCTACGCCATCACGTCTACCGCCAGTAGACTCACCACCTGTACGTGGATCAGCGCCCGGCAATTGTACCGCATGGGTAGCATCAATGGTTACCGGCACATTAAGCTTGTGCATCTCGGCAATTGCTAGCATATCAACAACTAGGTTGTTGTAGCCAAACTGGCTACCACGCTCACACAAAATCGTCATCTCTTCGCCACTCGCCTGCTTAATTTTGCTGAGAATATTTTTACAGTCCCACGGCGCGAGAAACTGCGCCTTCTTCACCTGCAATAGCCCCTGCTGTTTTGCCACCGCCCGTGCTGCAGCCACCACTAGGTCAGTTTGACGACAGAGAAATGCGGGAATCTGAACAATATCAGCCACCTCGGCAACTGGCTCAGCCTGTGCGACCTCATGAATATCGGTAATAATTGGCACATTAAGTTGTCGTTTCACTTGCGCTAAGATTTCCAACCCTTGAGATAATCCAGGACCACGAAAGCTGTTAATTGATGAACGGTTGGCTTTATCAAAGCTGGCCTTAAAAACAAAAGGTAGCTCAAGCTGTTGGCTAACGCGCTGCAGTTCCGTTGCTGTCTCCAGCGCCAACCCCAAATCTTCTAATACATTTAATCCCAACATACAGAACAGCGCCTGACCAGCACCTATTGTCATATCCCATTTTTTCAGCGTCAGCGCCATATCACTTCTCTCCTTCAAATAGCCGGCTCATCAAGCCAGGGTGGCATCTGCTTCTCCAAGGCAAAACGTTCTGCTACACGTTTACCGGTTAGTAGAAACCCGACAGGTTGGCCAAAAAGATTATGGCATAGCCCTTTGGCGCTGCCATCACTATCGATTTCAAACTGCCACTCGCCAGGCTGCTCAGCGGTTGCACCCAACCATGGGCAGATCATAATCGGGTAAACAGAGGTTTTTACCACCACTGGCATTGCCGGATAATGGACCGCGGTGCGCTCACCAGCCAAGGTTTTTGCTAATGCGGTTGCTGCTTTTTGGATTGGCGCAATATGCTGACACAGCAACCCCGCCACCTCAGCACAATCACCTAAAGCAAAATGGTCCTCAGCACTCGTCATCAAGTAACGGTCTGTCACAATGCCACGACCAACCTCAATTCCAGCCGCTTGCGCTAGTGCAGTGCTCGCACGCAACCCAACCGCAGATAGCACCGCGTCAACCGTGAGAATCTCGCCACTGCTGGTAGTTAGTTTAAACTTATCATCAGACAGTGACTCAACTGCCACCACTTCCTGACTCAAATGAAAATTGACGCCGCGCTGTTCCAGCGCCTGCTGCAGTTGCACACCAACCTTTTGTGGCAATAATCTCGGCAGCGGCCAAATATCAGGCGCAATCACCTCAACCTGATAACCATTGGTAGCGAGATCATTGGCAAACTCACAACCAATCAATCCGGCACCAATTAATGCTATACGCTGTTTGCCATCAATGCAGTGGCGAAAATGGCGATAATCTTCAAGATCATTGACGTGTAAAATGTCTGCTTGCTGATCTAGCGGTAATTTAATCACCTCAGCACCGCAAGCAAAGACCAACTTACTATAATTTAGTTGATGCTGCTCGCCATGATGCAGATAGGTCAACAATCGCTGCTCTGTGGCAATCGACTGCACGCTGGTATCAACTAGAATGGTTGCATCCAGCACTTTGGCCATCTGTTCGGCACTCTGCGTTGCCAACTGGTCAGCACTTTTCCCCATCGATAGCGCCTTCGACAACATCGGTTTGCTGTAGAAACTGCCATCATCACGACTAATTAATGTTAACGGCGTGATGCTATCATGACTGCGAAACTGACGTGCCAATTGATAGCCGGCCAATCCCGTACCGATAATGACAACTCCTGCCATACTACTTCACCTCAACCATAATAAAGTCATCTTTGGTTGCACCACAATCGGGACAAAACCAGCTCTCTGGCACCTCTTCCCAGGGTGTCCCGGCAGCAATACCATCTTCTGGCCAGCCGACCGCTTCATCATAAATAAACCCACACATGACACACTGCCACTTTTTCATTTTCATTGTTGTCTCCTCATCCGCCTGGAATACCTGCATATGAAACAGCGCTATTCTAGCAAAGCTGAAGGAAAGGGGAAAGGGGACTTAGTCATTAGTAGGATTAATAACATCACCTTCTTTAGTGGGTGAGTCTTTAACATGTGTGTTAGATTGGCCATCGCTATCGTGATAGAGGTTACTCGCCTTGCCAAAATGTGAGTCCTTGTGTGGTGGCGAATTATCAGTGATCTTGACATCGATCGAAGTTCTTATTTTCACATCATTCGAAGAGACATTGGACTGCAAAGAAGGGCTATCACTATTAGCTCGATGAGCCTTGATCTCTTCATTGATATGCGCTTGTGTATTCTCATTTTCACTATTT
>JANQHY010000232.1 GCA_028282395.1 Gammaproteobacteria bacterium | reverse complement strand
TACCGATGGCAACCAGCCATGAAACGGATGGCACCTTTGTCAATGTTGAAGGGGTGTGGCAACGCTTTCACGCTGCAACACGCCCTAAAGGCGAGGCACGCCCAGCATGGAAAATTCTTCGCGTCCTGGCAAATCAGCTCGGCGTTGCTGGATTTGATTACAACGATTGTCAAACTATTTATGAAGAGCTGCATAAACAATTCAAGCTCATCTCACCTGAGTTATCACCACCACGGCACATGCAGCAACCGACAACCATTGAACCGGTATTGCACTACGATAGCCGCACGCTGCAACGCATTAGCCAAGTGCCACTCTACCGCACTGATGCAGTAGTACGTCATGCTGATGCACTGCAGCAACAAAGCGCTGATACGCATGACGATCACGTCAGACTTCACCCGAAAACTGCGGCCTATCACCATTTAGAAAATGGCAGCCTGGCACAGGTTACACAGGGAGACCACAGTGTGACATTGACCGTCACAATTGATGAACGTGTGCCGGAAAGCTGTTTATGGGTGAATGAGGCAATCAATGCAACTATTGGTCTGGGGGGTGCTTTCACTGTCATCGATATTGAAGCTACTAAAACAGAGAGCATGGAGGCTGCACAATGACCGCAATGATCGAATCTTTTCTTATTATGCTATTCTGGTCTGTTGTGATTGTCGTTGGTGTCATCGCCATGGTAATTGTCTTGATGTATGCTGAACGTAAAGTGATCGGCTATATGCAAGCACGCATTGGCCCAAATCGCCTTGGCCTTGCTGGCGTTTTTCAACCGATAGCAGATGCGGTGAAACTGCTACATAAAGAGATTATTATCCCCACTAATGCTAACCGCTATCTATTTATTACCGCGCCAATGTTAACCATGGCGCCAGCTATTGCCGCCTGGGCGGTGATTCCATTTGCTAAAGGCTGGGTGATGGCCAACATCAATGCCGGTGTTCTCTATTTACTGGCGGTCACCTCATTTGGGGTTTATGGCATTCTCCTTGGCGGTTGGGCATCTAACTCGAAATATGCGTTGCTCGGTTCACTGCGCTCTGCCGCACAGATGATTTCATATGAGCTGGCAATGGGTTTTGCTATTCTCGGTGTGTTAATTGCTGCCAATTCCCTTAATCTTAGCCAAATTGTTACAGCACAAGCCGGCGGTTTTTGGCACTGGTTCTTCCTGCCGCTACTGCCACTATTTATGGTTTATTGGATCTCTGGGATTGCTGAAACCAATCGTGCGCCATTTGATATGTCCGAAGGGGAATCGGAAATTGTTGCAGGTTTCCATGTTGAGTATGCTGGCATCTCGTTTGCGCTATTTTTCCTTGCCGAATATGCCAACATGATTTTGATTTCAGCCATTGCCTCACTCTTTTTCCTCGGTGGCTGGTTATCACCCTTCGAAAATATTCCTCTGCTTGGTCACCTATTCCATTGGGTTCCAGGTCTAATTTGGTTTGTATTAAAAATGTCCCTGTTTCTTTTTGTCTACTTGTGGATACGGGCAACTTTTCCGCGCTATCGCTATGATCAGATCATGCGCTTGGGATGGAAAGTTTTTATTCCGTTAACATTAGTATGGCTGGTGGTGGAAGTGGTCGCGGTGCTGATCCATTTACCGCCGTGGTGGAATTAACAACAATGAGTAGAACAATATGGCAGACAAATTAGCTGGAAAACCGCTGCGCTGGATAAAAACGCTGACGCTATGGGAGCTGCTGTGTGGTCTAAAAATTACATTGACTTTTTTCTTCCGCCCTAAAAGAGTCGTACAATTCCCTGAAGTAAAAACGCCCTATTCGCCACGTTTCCGCGGGCTCCATGCCCTGCGTCGCTATGCCAATGGTGAAGAGCGCTGTATCGCCTGTAAATTGTGTGAAGCGACCTGTCCAGCACTGGCAATCACTATTGAAGCAGGACCACGCGAAAGTGATGGCCAGCGCCGCACAACGCGTTATGATATCGATCTATTTAAATGCATCTACTGCGGCTTCTGCGAAGAGTCATGCCCAGTTGATTCGATTGTTGAAACTGACATTTCACTCTACCATTTTGAGAACCGTGGCGAGAATGTTATGACGAAAAACAAATTGCTAGCTATTGGCGATCAATACGAAAAACGTATTGCTGAGAACCGCGATAGTGATGGCGATTACCGTTAATCGGTTAATTTTCTTCTTTCTCTTCTTCTGCTTGTGAAAATTATTGAAAAAAATCGTTAACACGTGGAAAACCCTCATCGCCCTAGGCCTCAACTCCGTCGCCCTGCAGCTCCAAAACCCCATCGTCTCGCGACGACACGATGAATTGTCATTGCGAGCGCAGCGAAGCAATCCAGCACTGGAGTTACTATTAGCACTGTTGCTGGATCTCGTGGACAAGCCGGCATTGTTGCATAAAAAGTTGCGACACAAATAATTTAGGTATTTGATAGTAATCAAACAAAGTGTTACATCATTAGGGACGGGCAACATCTTGAGTGCTGTTTGCATTCTCAAATAGATCGCGATTGTACTGTTTATTTCTTACTAAAATTCTGAAATACGGACATTTACCATCTACTGATAAATCTTTTTCGTCATCTCCTTTTCTAAATTTGATAATCTCAAACTGATCGGGATTATATTTATGAAGGAAGGTTATCGGCACACCTATAGCTCCTTGATAGTCACAAGGTATATCTTTTGTCTTGTTTACATTAATCCCTGCATAATTATCATATTGAGGGTACTCAATTTCACTCCCAATATAACTCTTCGTTAGATTAATGTATTCGTGACGTTTAAAGTTGTCTAGGTTAGTTAGCCATAAGCAATTATTAGGCGAAACAATTCTATCTCCATTGTCGTCAATCCTTGCCTCTGTGCCATAAAGTTCATAATGATCCGGCACAATAAAGCCGGAAATACCTCTACCAAGGTTGACGCCTAACCACGCCTTATTCTCCTTAATCAATTTGAAGATTTCCTTGTATGTAATAGCATTAATGTTGCCGATAATAAGGAACTTCTTGTCATATTTAACAAGCTGAGCCACATACTCTCTAAATAGAGAAAACGGAGGGTTTGTGACAACAATATCACACTGCTTCAAGAGTTCTATGCTCTCATTACTGCGAAAGTCACCATCACCTTTAAATGGAATGCTTTTATCTTTGATCAACTTGTTTTTTTCTTCTTTTTCTCCTGAATACACAAAGAAAAATCCTTGTTCAGATTCCTCTACATTGAATAGATCATAGTTTTGTTTTTTGTAACAAGCGGTTATTAGCTTCTTGATTCCTAATCGCTCGAAATTTACTATAAAGTAGTTGAAAAAGTTGCTTACTCTAGGATCATCGCAATTACAGTAAACAACTTTTCCCTTAAAATGTTTCCTATAGTGTTTTAGTTCCTTTTCTATGTCGGAAAGTTGGGTATAAAATTCATCATTTTTGGATTTTTTTGCATTATGTAGCAAAGTGTTTGTTGCATTTCTCGCCATCACGCCACCATTTTTTTAAGTTATTTGCTTGCAGCGATTTTAACTGCGTTAGGTAAAAGTTTCATAAAACTGTAAATTGATAATATTTTTGTTATTTTCATAGTGGGTTTATTTCATACTATATGCCCCACATTATCAAGCTATATTTTTAATTTTTGGGACAGTTGGGACGTAGAACGATGAGAGTTTTCCAAGTGTCAACGAAAACTATATTAAAGTCTTTAGAAATTGCGGTGGACGTCGTGCCTGTACTGTTTGTTCAAATGCATAAGCATAACTTATGATTTTACCCTCCTGATAGGCGCCAGAAAAGAATGATAAGCCGACAGGTAGATGATGGACAAAACCAGCAGGAACCGTAATATGTGGATACCCCGCAATAGCTGGCAATGGTGAACAAAATGCGCCCAGAACTTTATCACCGAGAATTTGGTCAATTGCGCCAGCTGGACTAGACATTGTTGGCGCAACAATTGCATCAAGTTGATTTTCATGCATGACTTTGTCAATGCCATCCTGACGCGAAATCTTTAGACATTCCGCTTTTGCTTGCAAGTAAGCCTCTTCCTTTAAATCTCCTTTGGTTTGTGCTAATTCAAGCATCTCTTGACCAAAAAAAGGCATAATTGTATCAGTATGACTGGAATTGAAATCAATTAACTCAGCAAGATTATTGATCTGAGTGCCTTGATGCGCCTGCAAATAGTCATTCAAGTAGTGTTTCATTTCATATAGGATTAACTCTAATTCAGCAGAATTACAAAATGGGATGTTATCAAAGGTTAGCGGAATAATCGTTGCGCCAAGCTCACGCATACAACTTATCGCCCGATTAATCACTGCATCGTTACCTTCATGAAAACCAAAGGAATTACACGCTACCCCTAATCGCGCACCGCGCAGCGCTTCCGCAACAAGAAACTGACAATAATCTTCCTCAATGTATTTTTTACTCTCTATCGTTGTTGCATCATCTGGATCAGGTGCTGTGATAACATTTAATAATACCGCCACATCCGATACACAACGTGCCATTGGCCCAGCAGTATCTTGTGAAAAGGAGATGGGCATAATACCACTACGACTGACTAAACCAATACTAGGCTTTAATCCAACAATGCCATTTAATGCCGCGGGGACAACAATTGAACCATCTGTCTCACAGCCAATGGCCGCTGTACATAAGTTGGCAGCAACTGCAACTGCTGATCCAGAACTTGATCCACCTGGGGTGCGGTCTAGTATATAAGGATTACGCGTCTGACCACCACGACTACTCCAACCACTGCACCCTCTAAAAGAGCGAGAATAGGAGAGTTCACTTAAATTTGTTTTTCCCAATAGTATCGCGCCAGCCTCGCGCAGTTTTTTGACCACAAAGGCATCCTGCTCAGCATAGTTTCCAACAAACGCTAATGATCCACTGGTTGTCATCATTTTATCCGCTGAATCGATAGTGTCTTTTAATAGTATCGGAATACCATGCAGCGGACCTCTGGCACCCTGCTGTAGACGTTCGTCATCAAGCTCAGCAGCAATAGTTAATGCATCAGGATTGAGCTCAATCACAGACTTTAACAATGCACCTGCTTGATCAATACTGGCGATGCGCTCTAAAAAATACTCACACAATTCAACAGCGCTCCAGTCACCCGATTGAAAAAGCTTCTCTGTATCAATGATAGTTGTTTTTTCTATTTCCATTTCGTTTCCCATACCTATAGTCAAATTATCTTAACGCTAACATAATTCATAATTCATAATTCATGAAGCGAACATGAGTAATAATGCCGACAGTAATACCGTACTCATCCAGGTGAACACTGCTATAATGGTATGAAAATCTTTTACCAGCGCATTTCCTGTCATATAGAGCGCTAAAATCACCATCTGCCAACTTATTGCCAAACTAAACAAAAGATGCGTGTGATGAGGGAGAAATTCTAATCTAAAAATACTAATAACATAGAGAATTGGTACGACTGCCTCCATCAAAGCAAAAAATTTATAGAGCAAATTTAGCAGTCCGTGACGATCACAAAGAAAGGTACCTGCAAACTTATCAATAAACCTATCTAAGCCATCTCCACGGAACTTTCTTAAGGCATATCCTGAATACAGGGGAATATAGGTAATATATAGTGCAATAAAAATAATTGTCAGACTTAAACTCGACATCGTAGCTTCTCCATTATTTTTCCCCAAAAAACTGCTTAGCGTCCATTAAACAGCAGTGCTTTTACCCACAGTGGTACCAATGTACCAATCAAGGCACCACATAGAACATCGCTAAGATAGTGCATCTGTAATACCAAACGACTTGCGCCAACTAGGATGGCTAGCGCAACAAATAGCAGTGTCAATCGACGAAAAATAATACTCAGCCCAACTGCTGCTGCAAACGCACGCGTAGTATGGCCGGATGGCATTGAATGTGCAGAAAACTTGGTACTGAGAAAATGAAAACCATAGAGGTTATACTTAAACAACATCTCCGGACGATAACGGCCGAGCAGTGACTTTAATCCAGTAGAGACCGCCATCGCTAGTGCCATAGCAACAAGAAAGAAAAAAAGATTCTTCGCTAAACCACTCTGACGTTGGCAGTAATAGAGCAATCCTGCTGGAACAAGTAACACGCCAACACCAATCGTCCAGTAGATGGGATCACCTAAGCGGGTAACTAGTGCAGCAGCACGATACAACTCTGACTTATGCGATAGACTATGTAGCGAGTGCGCGATGGGAATATCAATATAATACCAGGCAGCAAGTGACAAAATGAGTGCCACCACTACTGCTAACAATGAGTAACGTCCTAAATACTTCATTGGCCCGACTCCTAATTAATTGTGAAAACTACCACCACCAATAGCCAAATAGCATTAAAACAATCATACCCACGACCATAAATAACAGATACTGATAAAGATAGCCAGATTGTAACACACGTAATAACCGCGACAGCACAACTATGGCACGACCTGAACCATCAACAGCGAAACTATCAATAATGCACTGGTCTATAATACGAAATAAAAACTGTCCTAATCCACGTGTCCAGCGCACAAAAACGATCTGATTGAAATCATCAAAGCCGTATTTATATAACACAATAGTATAGAGAAAATTACAGCGTGCTTTAACCTGTGCAGCAATTTGTGGCCGTTTTAGTGTCACTACCCAGGCAAGAATAATTCCTGCCAACGCAAAATAGAGCGCTAAATGGGTAACGGCTAAACCGATCTCCGCGAACGCGCCATGAAAGTGTTGCGCCATGGTACTCAAAACATCATGACCAGGTAACACAGCTAATGATGTACCTAGCATTGCTGTTTTAGCTGGCGAATAGAGTATCCATTTCGCTAACAGCGCGCCGAGTATAATTGAAGGGATAGCCAAAATAATGAGTGGTACTGTCACAACCCAAGGCGATTCGTGAATTTTTTTCGCTACGTCCGGGCGCATACGCTCCTGGCCATGAAAAGTCATAAACAGCGCACGAAATGTGTAGTAAGCTGTCACAAATGCACCTAACAGAACACATACATAAGCATAGGTGGCACCAGGAATATGGGTGTGGGCTGCTGCCTCAATAATGACATCTTTCGAATAAAATCCAGAAAAGGGTGGAATAGCTGCTAATGCTAAGCCGCCAATTAAAAATGCCAACCATGTGATCGGTAGATATTTTCTTAATCCACCCATTTTACGCATGTCCTGCTCTTCGTGCATGGCAATGATCACTGATCCAGCTGAAAGGAACAGCAGTGCTTTGAAACAGGCGTGGGTAAATAGATGAAACATTGCTGCGGCATAAGCTGAACAACCAATCGCTACCATCATATAGCCAAGCTGTGAAAGCGTCGAGTAGGCAATAACACGCTTAATATCAAAGGCAAACATACCGAGAATACCACAGAACAGTGCTGTCGAGCCGCCAATCACTAGAATGAAGGTTGAGGTAACAACTGAGTGATCAACAATTGGCGACATCCGCGCCATCATATAGATACCTGCAGTCACCATTGTTGCCGCATGGATCAGCGCTGAAATCGGGGTAGGACCCTCCATCGACTCTGGCAACCAGACATGCAACGGCATCTGCGCCGACTTACCCATTGCACCAATAAATAGCAACAGTGAAATCACTGTTAGCACATGCCAATGGAGGCCAGGAATCAATGTCACCGTTGCATCAAGTAGTTGTGGCACTTTAGCAAAAGTTTCTTGATAATTAAGTGTGCCACTATAGGCCAGGACGGCTGCAATAGCTAAGACAAAACCAATATCAGCAATACGATTAACAAGAAATGCCTTAAGACTACCAAAAACTGCCGTCTCGCGCTCAAACCAATACCCAATTAATAGATAGGAAACTAGCCCAACACCTTCCCAACCAAAGAACAGAAGGAGAAAATTATTCGCTAAGACTAACATCATCATGGCAAAGGTGAAGGCAGACATGTAACAGAAAAAGCGCTGATCTTTTTTATCATGCGCCATATAACCAATACTGTAAACATGTACCAATAATGAAACAAAGCTAACAACAACCAACATTGAAGTCGACAGTGGATCAACAAGGAAACCGACATTGAAACGATAGCTTCCACTATCAACCCAATTAAAAATTGTTCCACTAAAGGCAGCATGATGATTAATCACCACCATATCAAACAGCACTAATGAGAGAATAAAAGAGAGAGCCATCGTAGTAATGGTAAGCCATTGTGTTGGCCGCCGCCCAAGCAAATTACCACCAATACCGGCTACAACCGAACCGAAAAGGGGCAACAGTGAAAGCCAGAGCGCTAAAAGTTTAATGCTGTTCATGGAATAATTTACCCCTTGAGACGATTCAGCTCACTGACAGCAATAGTATGGCGCTGCCTAAACAGAACCATCATAATCGCCAGACCAATAGCAGCCTCAACTGCCGCAACCGTTAAAATAAAAAAGACAAAAATCTCTCCAGCAGTATCATGTAGGATATAGGAGAAAGCGATAAAGTTGGTATTCACTGCTAATAGTAATAATTCAATACTCATTAAGGTGTGAATCAAGCTTTTACGATTAATCATAAAACCAAGCAACCCCAACACAAATAGAATGGCGGCAAAAATAAGTAGGACTGATAGTGGTATCGTCACGATTTCTTTCCTTTATCTGTATCCTGGGCATCTTTAACGACAGTCAAGCGATCTTTTGCTTTAACGTTTACCTGTTTACTAATACTTTGGCGCTGTCTGAATGAGGGATCGCCCTTTGTCAAAGCGATGGCGGCAATCATACCAACAAGCAATAACACGCCAGCGAGCTCAAAAGGTAGCAGATATTGACTAAATAACAGATTGCCGAGAGACTGAGTACTGCTGTAATTGGCGCTAGCCTGTTTAGCCAATGGAAATAGCGCCGAACTAACATGCCATGGCCCTAACAGCATGACAAGCGCTGCTAGAATCAGTAGTGCGACCACTAATGCCAACGGCCACCCACGAATCAAACTGCGGTGTTTCATGACCTGATTGAGGTTCAACATCATGACCACAAATAGGAATAGCGTCATCACTGCGCCAACATAAACAACAACTAGAATCAAACCAAGAAATTCGGCCCGCATCATCACCCACAATACTGCGGTAGCAACAAAGGTGATAACTAGGGCAAGCACTGAAAAGACTGGATTTCTGCCCAATACCACACAGGTTGCTGCGAGAAGCGCAACAATGGCTGAAGCGTAAAAGATGATGTCTGCAACCCAGGTTGTCATCAACAACTGTTCCTAACTGTTATTTGCGCCCATTGTAGCGATTTTCCCGCTATAACGGTAGTCCTTTGACAGCTAAATCAGCATAATTATCGATGACTATCAGAAAATGAACAACTTAATAAGAATGGTCAGGGGCGATCCTTAATCGCCCCTATACCATGTTTCACCACGACAGAATACAACCTAATCAATCATGGAGTAGATTTAGTAGAGTTAATGGATTGGGATTGAGAGGTTGCAATAGGAAGACCAGCATCAGGATTTGAGGGTTGTTGCTGCTGAGTGGTCTTCTTCTTGACAGATGATGGTTGATTACCATCTGTCAACCTTTTAGCCGTGGTATCAGACAACTGCCCTGAGGTTGTTGTCTTGGCCTGAGTAACTTTGGTTTTGCTATCCGCGGCACTCTTTTTACTCACTGACTTAGCTGCTGGCATCACTGCAGCGCTCTTATGGTACCCTTTTAAAGCACTATCTAACTGCTTGCTTGTTAGTTTGCTATTAAACTGTCGCAGACAGATCAGCAATGCTTTTTTATCTGTTGCGCCTTTGGTAAAAGCTGAACAGGATGTGAACTGCGCTGGTTGTACGCCCAGCTCTTTACTGACTTTAGCCGTAGCGTCTTTGTTGGCGCTAGCTGTATTAGCTGTGCTTACGCCAGTTGAGGTTGCAGCAAATGCACTGGTAGTAAGTGCCAGAGCGCAACACAGGACAAGTGATTTTTTTATTCTACTCATTGAAATACCTCATAATTAACATAGATTTTTGACAATTCCAGCATCATCTACTTTCGGGTTAACTCCCCCTTGTCTTCCTAACGTTATTCAAGTGTGGCACATAATTTAGTACTTTGCAGGAAATTATTAAATTTTTATGTAAAAAGTTTGAAAATTATTATTATTAGCGGCCCTAGAGCTGAAAAAACTCCTCTTTGATCATGAATAGCAGGCCATTCCCTGCAAAAAAGTTGCATTTAACCAAGTTTTTGGTAAAATTAGCACTATTGACAAAACTTTAGGTTAATAATGAATAAAAGTAGCACAACAAATCTTGCCATCCTAGCGCCATTGCGTGCTAGTGCTGCTTTTCGCCATTCTGTCGTCGTGCGAGTGGTTAGCCTGTACTAAAGCAGGTTAGACCACATCTTTAGTACAGGCCCACCAATCAAATTCAGCTCCAGCAGATGATATCGTCATCATGTTTTGGAAACAGATAGCAAAAATAACAGTTGAGGTAAATTATGAAAGCACAATCGACAACCTATGGCCGCCAGATAACGATCAAAACATCGTTAAGAA
>JANQHY010000194.1 GCA_028282395.1 Gammaproteobacteria bacterium | reverse complement strand
CGATTGATAAGCAGGCGCCGTTAAGCCAAATCATCAATGCACTATTTCCTTGCGGCTCCATTACTGGCGCCCCCAAAAAGCGCACTATGCAAATCATTTATGAGCTTGAGCAGCGTGATCGCAGTGTTTATACCGGTGCTATTGGTATGATCACCCCTGATAATGATATGTGTTTTAACGTCAGTATCCGCACTTTAGTATTACAAAATCAACAAGGCTTTCTTGGCGTTGGCGGTGGCATTGTTTACGATTCGGAGTCTGAATCAGAATATGAAGAGATGTGCCTGAAAGCACGCTTTGTCACCCAACTGCCCGTCGCGTTTCAGCTAGTCGAAACACTTTACCATAACAGCAAACTAGGTTTTCCTTACCTCACTGATCACCTCAGACGCCTTAGCCAAAGTGCACAATCGTTAGGGTTTGGCTATGATGCTCAAGCCATCGTTCGCCAACTCAAACAACATAAAACCACTCTGGCACCAGGCCAAGACTACAAAGTACGCTTATTGCTTCACAAAGATGGACATGTTGAGATCCAATCACAGTTGATCACGTTACCTCATGAGCCAATCAGTATTGGCTTGCATTGTGAGCCTGTCATTAATAGCAATAATGTGTTGCACCGTTATAAAACCACTGATGAGAGCGTGCGCGGCATCTACCAGCACTACTTTAAAAGCCTGGCTCAACCTAAAGATTGGTTCGATGTTTTATTATGTAATCAGCATGGCTATGTGGCAGAAGGTACACGCACTAATGTATTTATTCAACATAATGGCATTATCAAAACCCCACCCCTTAGTGCCGGCGTGCTAGCAGGCATTATGCGCCAACGCTTTATACAGCAACATCCTGACACTATTGAGTGTGAGATTACCCCCGCCATGGTCAAGAAAGCCGAACGCATCTGGGTCACCAATGCGGTTATCGGCATCAAGGAGGCTGTGTTACGTGACTAAGGTATTGATTATCGATAACTACGATTCATTTACGTATAACATCAAACATTACTTGGAAACACTAGGCTCTGAGGTATTACTCTTAGAAAATGATGATGACAAATTAGATGACATCGATAGCTTACACTGTAGTCACATTATTCTCTCACCCGGTCCTGGCAACCCTAATGACGCCGGTAAAACCCTGACAGTGATTGCTCGCTGTTATCAACTCTACCCCATACTGGGCGTATGCATGGGCCATCAATGTCTGGCACAATACTTTGGTGCACGCATTGTCCATGCGCAAACTGTCATGCACGGCAAGCTCTCAACGCTCCACCATGATAATAGTGTGTTATTTAATGGCCTGGCGAAGAATTTTGATGTTATGCGTTATCACTCATTATTAATCGATCCAACCAGCTTACCTTCCTGTCTGTCGATGACCGGATGGACACAAGACCATCACGGTAACGTCCAAGAGATTATGGCAATCCAACATCAAGACTACCCTTTATTTGGTATTCAATACCACCCTGAAGCCGTACTCACCGAGTATGGCTATGAGATTTTTTATCGCTTCCTGGCCACACAGACAATTGATCAAAATAATTGATCATAATACCAATTTAATCAATTTTATTGTCGCAAATTAAGCGATTATACTATGTTTGATTTTAATTTGATTCAAGGAAAGCGCCATGAAGAATAAGGCAACCATTGGGGTTTTAGCCCTGGCATTGATGATGACCGGCGCAGTCGATGGCATCGGTGACTTACCTTCTATTGCTCTTTTTGGTCAACAATTGGTGTTTTTTTTTCATCCTCGGCGCCATCATATTCTTACTACCTGCCGGTTTGATCAGTGCTGAATTGTGCACCCAGTTCAAAGAAGAAAGCGGCATTTATTACTGGTCAAAGCAAGCCTTTGGTGCTTCTACCGGTACGTTTGCCGCCTGGCTGCAATGGGTCAATACCATGGTGTGGTTCCTAACAGCACTGTCTGCACTAACCAGCACTTTGGCTTACTTACTGGCGCCTGGCCTGGCTCACAACCCAGTTTATCTGGTGGGATCAAGTTTATTCGTTTTTTGGGTAATGACGCTCGTCAATATGAAAGGTATCAAACAAGCCAGCCGTATTACCGCTATTGGTATTGGCCTGGGCATGGTCATCCCGATGTGCCTGATCATCGGCATGGCCTTCTTGTGGGTCATCATGGGCAAACCGCTGGCATTGCACCTGACAGACATAGCCATTTTACCGCCCCTGAGCCATGCTGCCACCTGGGCGTCCCTCACCGCGATTATTACCTCATTCTTAGGCATGGAACTTGCTGCGGTACATGTAAAGAAGATTCACAATGCCCATAAGATTTTCCCCAAAGCACTGATGATTGCTATTGCTATTATCATTTTCACCATGGGTATCGGCTCATTAGGTGTGGCATTGGTGATTCCCCATCAAAGCATTGTGCTCACTACGGGCACCATCCAAACTTTTCATATGTTATTTACCACTTTTCATATCGGCTGGATGGAGAAAGTAGCTGGGCTATTACTGATCCTGGGCTCTGCCGGTGCCATGGTAAATTGGCTGATCTCACCGGCCAACAGCTTAGCACACGCTGCTAAAGATGGTTTCCTGCCCAAGATACTGGCCAAAGATAATCAACACCATATGCCTGCTAATGTATTATTGTTACAGGCTGTTATCGTATCGCTCGTGTCCATGGCTTTCTTTTTAATGCCCAGCATTAACGGTTCATATTGGCTATTGATCGACCTGAGCACGGAACTGTACGTCATCATGTATCTGTTGATGTTTGCCGCCAGCTTCAAACACCTATGCAGAGCAGAAAAAATTAATGTCATCCCCGGCGGTAAGCTCGGCGCCATTGCGCTAAGTATACTGGGGTTGATCGCATGTATCATTACATTGACTATCGGCTTTTTCCCGCCAACACAAATCAACTTCGGCACGACAGCACATTTTATGTTGCTATTTGCCGGTGGTCTCCTGGTGATGGTCTCACCAAGTATTTTATTAATCATTTACAAAAAATATTGCCATAAGGCGGCCAGTAGCATATCGGTTGCGACAGTAACATAACCTATTACCCATCACATAAAAATCATGCTATTCTTACTTGATTTTATCTGTAGCAAACAAGGAGGTTAGTATGCAATTTAAAGCCCTACTCACACTGTTACCATTAACCATGATCAGCACTGGCGTTTTTGCCGCCACAAGCATTACCTGTCCGGTAAAATTGACATGTAACGGACAAAAGCAATGCACTCCTGCCAATGAAAACGGCCAACCGATATCAGCTTTGCAATGGCAATATAAAACTATAACCGGAAATGGCGCTAACAATATGAAAATCCTCAAACTGGGTGAAGCTGACCTTGATGGCAATCAAGCTGTTTGCCAATACACTTATACGCTACAACCTGGTGTCGGTGATAGTGTGCTGTTCCAATATCACCCAAACAAACCGGTAACGCTCAAACCCGCTCCTGCGTCAGATTGGCAAGCATCCCAATATCCAGGTTTGTACTCTTGTGGCGCCATAGGTGAGTCCACACATTGGCCGTCTGCCCAGAACTGCGCTATTATTGTGACCCCAAGGTAAACAAGGGGGAGAATATGCCCCACGTTCAACTTAGCATCACAGTTAATGCCATCACTCAAACGCCTTAAAACCATGATCCATGGCGTCCACGGCGCACGCTGGTGGCAAAATTTGCCTACCTTGTTGCAACAACTGAGTGATCAGCTACAGATTACCCTGCAACAGCCATTTGATGATTTGAGCTTTCATTATGTTGCTATGGCAACTGGACCGCACGGTGAGCAATGGGTATTAAAGTGTGGTGTACCCTCTGATACATTGCACCACGAGATCAAGGCATTACGCCACTATCGCGGCCATGGCGCTGTGGCATTGATTGATGCAGACAGCACCACTGAGTGGCTACTATTACAGCGCTGTACACCAGGCACCCCTTTGATTCATCATCAAGAGCAAGACGCTATTCCTATCGCTATTTCAGTAATGCAACAGCTTTGGCACCACCCACCACAGGTAGACGAATTCCTCCAGGTATCGCACTGGTTGAAAAAGCTCGACACCCTGCGTCGCAGCACGTTAGTCAACCAGCATGTCCCAAGCATCTTACAAGATTTTGCCCACCAACACGCTGTTAGTTTATTACAACAGACTTACCAACCAGTCCTGCTGCATGGTGATCTGCACTATCAGAATATTCTTCACCATCAAGACCGCTGGCTTGCCATTGATCCCAAAGGGGTTATTGGCCCACGAGAATTTGAATTAGCATCGTTTATGCGCAATCCACAGTGTGTACAACAAAACCCAACACAAGAACGACGCGCCATTGCGCGCAATATTGATCAAATGATTGAACTCACCCAATTTGACCGCCAGATTGTAGTGAGTTGGGCGATTGTGCAAGCAGTATTGTGGGTGTACTGGTATTTAGAAGATAACCTGCCTCATGAAGCCAAGCCTGTAGTACAATTTGCTCAGCAGCTTTATGGGTTACACTCTCCCCAATAAACACCGTAAACAAATTGACAATAAGCATTGCCTTAAGGATAATGTGCGAGCTCTGTGGCTATGTAGCTCAGTCGGTTAGAGCACCGCATTCATAATGCGGGTGTCGGTGGTTCAAGTCCACCCATAGCCACCATCCCTTTCAGGTCCATACCGAAGACATGGGTTACAGTTTATAATAAGACCATCGGCTCATCCCCATTACGGGGCAGTTCCATTTTGTAGTTTTTCTCTATTGACTCTAACCTTAAGATTAGGGTTATTATTATTTGACGCATTAAGAATAGCCGCCAGAAAACAAAATGAAATATTACACAATCGGACAACTTGCAAAGCATACCAATAATACGGTGGTTACATTATGCTACTATGAACGCTTGGGGTTATTACCTGAGGTTAAACGTAGCCAAGGCGGTTTTCGTTTATATTCAGAGTCGATTGTTCCTCGTTTGTATTTTATTGCTAACGCCAAGGCTGTAGGTTTTAATTTAACTGAGATCAAAGCGCTATTTCAGCTACAGTCAACTCAAGTTGGCAGCCAATCTGTAAAACAAAAAACTCAAGAGAAGATTCGATGTATTGAAGATAAAATTGCAACACTCACAGCCATGAAAACTGCATTGAGCCAATGGGAACAAGCCTGCGATGGCAAAGTACCGATCGATGAATGCCCAATTTTAGCGAATTTATATCGCCATCAATTAAAGCAACAGGACAAGTAAGATGCCCACTAATAATCAATTTCGTTTAAAGTTACTCAATGTTAGTTGCGCCAGTTGTGTAAGACGCATTGAAACAACACTTTCACAACACCCTAATATTACGCATTTTCAGGTAAATTTTGCTGAACGCACTGTGGACATTGACGGTACCATTAAACCTGATCAAGCTGTCAAAGCATTGGATAAAATTGGCTATGAATCACAATTAGATAATGACGGCAGCCAGACCGACAGCATAGCAGTACAATCAAAATCATTGATTGCTAAAACCATGGTTGCCGGCACGTTTGGTGCTTGCTTGTTAATGCTAAGCTTAAGCCCTTGGCAACCTGGACTTAATACCCTTACAGGGCAAGTCATTTGGCTGATACTCGGCATGATAAGCGCTTTGGTTATCTGGTATGCCGGCGGACATATCTACAAAAGCGCCTTTAAAGCCTTGCTTAATCATCATGCCACGATGGACATATTAATTACCGTCGGTACCGCATATTGTGCCGCCCAATACTCAACATGTTTATTTCGAGGCAGCGCTTATCGTTATTGCTTTAATTAACCTGGGCACGCTTTTAGAGACACGTGCCAGAGGTAAAACATCACAAGCAATAAAGCGCCTAATTGGCCTTCAGGCTAAAACAGCCAGGCGAGTAACTGCTGACGGGAAAGAAACAGACATTGCCATTGAAGCTTTACAAGTAGGAGATATCATTCGGGTCCGCCCAGGCGAAAAAATCGCAGTTGATGGCAAAGTCATTGAAGGACGCTCTACCATTGATGAGTCAATGCTAATGGGTGAGTCTATGCCGATAACAAAACAGGTTAACGATGAAGTCTTTGGTAGCACTATTAATAAAAGCGGCACCTTTTTATTTAGAGCCACTCAAGTGGGCAAAGACACAGCCTTAGCACAGATTATCCAACTGGTACAAAACGCTCAAAACACCAAGCCACCCATTGCAAAACTAGCAGATATTGTATCTGCTTACTTTGTGCCTATAGTATTGGCTATTGCAATTATTACAGCATCGGTTTGGTTCTACTTAGGCTTTTCAGCAGGCTTTATTTTAGTTACCAGCATGTCGGTATTGGTGATTGCTTGCCCTTGTGCTTTGGGTTTAGCTGCGCCAATTTCCGTTATTGCAGGCATGGGAAAGTCAGCAGAGTTTGGTATTTTAATTCGTAATGGTGAGGCACTGCAAAAAGCCAGCCAACTAGCGACCATTGTGCTGGACAAAACCGGCACCATTACCAAAGGCCAGCCAGAAGTTGTCGAGCTGGTACCCAATAAGGGGTTTGATGAAAAACTATTGCTACAAATAGCTGCAAGCATTGAACAACACTCAGAACACCCACTTGCTCTTGCCATTATAGCCAAAGCAGAATCAGAAAACATCGAACTAAAGAAAGTGACAGAGTTTAAGGCGATTACAGGCCATGGTATCTCAGGCAAAATAGAAAACAAGTCCGTTTTATTGGGCAACCAACACCTTATGCAACAAAAATGTATTGATACAAAATCTCTCTTTGAACGTGCCAACGAGCTGGCTAAGCTGGGCCAAACACCGATGTATCTTGCTATCAATGAAACTTTGGCTGGCATTATCTCTGTCGCCGACCCTATCAAACCTAATGCTGCAAACACTATCACCACATTAATAAATATGGGCTTAGAAGTGGTGATGATCACAGGCGACAACCAACAAACCGCACAAGCTGTCGCTCAGCAAGTTGGTATTAAGCGTGTGCTAGCAGAGGTCTTACCTAAAGATAAAGCCCATGAAGTCAAAAAATTGCAAATCAAACACCAAATTGTTGCCATGGTCGGAGATGGAATCAATGATGCACCTGCTTTAACCCAAGCAGATGTCGGTTTCGCTATTGGTGCCGGGACAGACGTTGCTATTGAAAGCGCAGACATTACCTTAATTGGCCATTCCATTGATGGTATTGCGAACGCTATTAATATCTCCAAAGCAACCATGCGTAATATCAAACAAAATCTCTTCGGAGCATTGATCTATAACATCATTAGTATCCCCGTTGCCGCCGGCATTTTATACCCGTTGATTGGAGTACTACTAAACCCCATGATAGCTGGCGCTGCAATGGCTGCCTCATCGTTGACAGTCGTTAGCAATGCCAATCGGCTCAGACTTTTAAAAATCAAGCAATAGTATTACTCTTTCATATTATAGAAAAAGCCATGCACCTGGATTTTGTTTTGTTTCCCCAACCCTCACATAAAATGGACTTAACGGCGCCCACACTAAGATTCATCTACTTAACGGTAGAGAATCACAAGAATGCCGTCTACCCACACTCTGATTCAATATTTCCATCTCATTTGGGCATAGTATCAATCCTGCCCGAGTTTCGTGGTTAATTCTCCTACATGGTAGGATAGCAGGATCGATCTTCTGAGTCTTCTGCTAATAAGGACTCTTCATCTTCAGCACGACTTCGACCGCCACAACAACAACGATAAAAAGCACTTACCAAGCTACTGGTAGCACTAGAAACTGCAGGAAAAGGTTTAAAGAATCGTTGTAATTCTGTTGCCCAATTAAATTCGCCAGGCGGTTTCTGATATAAGTGGCATTCATAGTCTTTTGTTAATGTTTGATGCCGCCTATAAACTGCTATTTCTTCTTTAGAATCGTCATAAATATGTATTCCATAGGGCTTTTGCTCTGCACTAATACTATGCAAATGCCTTACTAATTTGTCTGATTTATTACCGGGAGAATACCTATCGTAAATTACGATTTTTTCAAACTCATCTGCTGTTAAGCACCCCTGATCCTGAAATCTCTGATGCGTGAGCATTGCTTTAATAAAAACGGAATAATTACGGCTAATAATCACCACCTGACAATGGGCGCTTTCTTCAAGAGCGGCACGTAAAAACTGATAAGCTCCTGCTACCATGTGATTATCAAATGCGCCTTGTGTTATTAACTGCTCAACATCATCTGCATTAGCTGAGGACTGCCCTGCTTTAAACATATCAAATGTTTCCTGCCCCGCTTTCTTTGTTAAGGTACCATCAAAGTCAAAAACAAACATTTCCCTCAGCTCTTGCCTTTCAAGTACACTACCTACTTGCTCTGCCCCTTCTTGCATATTGACACCCCCACGCTGTGCGTAAAATATCAGATATTATCAAGCCTCCTTGCTTTATTAAGTTGATTTATAATCTCAACATACACTCGCCTTTTGTGAAGTCAGAAGTCAAGGGAACTATGACACACCGATCAACACCAATGTGCTCTGATGCAGGTTACATAGCAGCAACTTTAAAAGCGCTATGCCTTAAGTTCTGCCTGATATACCAATCCAATCTGATGATTTTATTTAAGAAAAATTATAGCAAGTCTATTTAATGATTAGGTTTTATATAGATGCTTTTTAAGCTTTTTATAATTCATAACACTATTCTTAAAACTTTGTAAAAAATAGGTCAGGATTAGCCATATTATCCAGCTCACCGAGATATTATAATAAACATGAATTATGTTGTGATCATTTGAAAATGACTACAACAGTGTAGAACAGTTTGAAAAACCGCTTATTTAATACCTAAATAGTGGCCAAACAGAGTGTGAGCACTGATCCACCTTAAAGATTAGGCAAGGAGTTGACGACACATGAGATGAAAATTTTATTCTAAATAAGCTATTGAGCGTTGCAGGAAGCAACCAATATGGATATGGCATAACATGACTAGAGGACTAGCAAGATATGAATGGACTTAAGACCAGTACCATCACGATAACTGAACCACTCCAAAAACAACACCAGCAAATTCTCCCTGATACTGATTATGGCATTATACACAGTCGGTGTGAGCTACCCATTCTTGAAAACTTAAAAGCAGATCAACTTAAGCTTGATATGTTAAACGCAAGAAGAGGGTTGAGACGTCAGTTAATTGAAATAAAAGAACCTCAAACAAAAGAAGAACTATTAAAGTTAGATAGCTCAAAAACCAAATACCTATTCTTACAACACAAATATGACAGAGAGACAATTAAGATAGTTATTTTAAATAAATTGAGCAGAGATGATACTAACTTATATGCCCATTCAGCTATTGCTCAAATCTTTGACCCTAAAGGAGAATACAATATAATAGGGGCGCCGGATACATTGGCGCGGATTTGGCAGAACCCGCCGATCCCGAAAATCCCTCAACCGTGTTTGTTAACCATGAGTCTGGGCATTACAAGCCCACCTCTGACATTTTACCATCAATAAGAAGATACATAGAACAAAGGTATCTCGCTCCTGTTAGAACAGAAAGCCAAGAATACTTCTTTGTGGTAGATCCGTTTGAAATCAATGAGCCCCCTCCCAAGATGGATTCAAGTCAAGCAAACCCTCCTACAGAAGATACACATTCTGCCTGTATCATGGGCCAAAATAAAGTGCCAACTGATCACACCGTATCAACCCACCACCCAGCTCAAACAGCCTTCTGGAGCGCTCAACAAAATGGAGGAAAAGAAAAAGCGCCAGAAAATTATATATTGTGTAAAGGATGAGGTGTAAAAGTTAAAGCTTGATCTGACACTCACGATCTAATTAAGATAACTTAATTAGGTCAAAACAACGTTGGTAAGCTTAAAATATCAGCCCTTCTATGGTTCATTTCAACATTATCGCGCCCTAGCCATTGCCCATGCGTGATGCTCCCAGGCTTGTTTCTCTGCGTGATCGAGCGCTTGTTGCAAATTATTAGCTGCTTGTATCCAATTATCTGTTACCACTGCATTTTCAATCATTGGAACGGTTAAGAGCCTTTCAAACAGTAAGTCGCTAACACCATATTTACTGTGGTTATCCAGATATTTTAATAATGAACGAGTCGCACTTTTTATCTGTGCTTCACACTCGCTAAAGTTTGTAGCATGCTGCTTAAGGTCAGATAATAAAAGCTCGAAAACTTTATCCCGATTAGATATGTTTGTTTTTCCAATCAGGGGGCGAGTATCTGCAGCGCGGCTAAATAAACGAGGATTTATAACTTTCTTACTAACATAATACTCATTAATCATGTTAACCAACTGTGTGCTCGGCAGCTTCTGGATAACCAACGCTAGCAAACGATCATTTTCCGACGCACAAATCTCTGCCAGCCCCATAAGCCGTTCCGCCCTCTGCTTTCCTGTAAGGCCACTACTGCCAAAGAAAAGTACACTAAAGGAAGTTGTGGAAAGGTAGCGAGTACAGGCATCCAACACCCCCTCTTTTAAATGCTGTGCACAAACATCTGGCAAAAAGAGAGATTGAAAGCGGAGACGGTCAGTTTTGAAATCCTCCATGTTCTTCCACATAGACCGACTTACCCCTCTTAAATTGTCATAATCGTCTTTAAATTCTAGGTGAGTAAGGATTGAAGACATAGCCATTGTGGTGACATTATCCTCTGCCAATCTGCGCCAGAAGGACGATGCTCATTACCTGTTTCAGCGTCCCTACTGTTGTGCATAATTAAATATCTCCTATGTAAGCAATGGGGTCCTTTCATCCACAGGGCCAGGTTGTTGTTGTCGCTCACTATTTTGCTTGGCCGCAAAGAAATTAAATGCAGAGACAGGAGGGTCTTGATGTGTTATTTTATTAAATACTTTTTTAACAGCTTCTACTATTTTTGTTAGCAAAGACCTCGTATCAGGTATTATTTTTTTACCTTCACCGGTTAATTCCATTTCTGTCCCTAAGTATTCAGCACCCCCGGATGCATCAAAACGTGTTTTACTTTTAAATGTCCCGCAGACTTCACCCTGGTATAGCATTTGAACATGTTCTGTCACCAGAATATTGTCAGAGCCATTTTCTGTATTCATTTCATGCCATATTCTGGTTTCAACTGGTTTATACCCTGCTGTTTCATATCTTTTTATTTCTTCAGCAGTGTAAGCTTTACCCGCAACCAAAGGGAAGTACCCATTAAGTTGTGCAACTTCGACTACGGCACTTAACGTTACGGTAGAAAAACCTTCTTGGTGAAATCCTCGCAAGATGCGATCAACCGCGACACTACTTCCTGCTTCAATTCCTAAATGTTTTAAGATGGCATCATCAAGAATAGCCCGTGCCTGTCCATAATTCCCACCCTTTTGTATGGCTGAGCCAGGAACCTCAACACTATTGAAAATGATCTTTTCTCCGGGGTATCTATGTAAATCAGTCTTAAACAAAGATTCATTTTGATACTTTACTCTATCATCTACCCCTAGGTCAGTATCAAGTTTGACTTTGACGGATGTGGCCATACTGAATTACCTTTTATTAAGTTTTCTGTACATCATATTTTAAAACCTCTCAGCACGGCATCAGTAAAAACAACATCTGCCCCATAAATCAGCGATGTCATCGGTATCTTTTGTGTCTGTAGCTTTGAACTTAATCAACAGGGCTTTTATCGATTACGGATCAGCGCAATTATCATCACACTCCCTTGCTGCTAATTTTGCTTTTAACATCTCAAATAACCTATCAATCTCTTCATCACTTTCAGGTGTACCAGGTACAACATCAAAAGACCGATAAAGCCGATAGACAAATTCATCCATTGGATCTCGATCATGTGCTTGCGCGCTATTGATCACGCATTTAAACAAAGATTGTGGCAGCGTCAATAGAAATTGCGCCTGATTGATTAACGTCATAATAATACTCCTTCCCTCTTAAAATAAGTGGCTATCTGGTGATAACAATCACCAAAACCAGCGCTATAGGCACATCGATAAACCACGCCTTAGATTACACACACCAAGACGACATCACTTGCCCCGATATGCCAACTTTTTACAGAAAATCAGCCGCATCAAGCGGTCGTGTAACATCACCTCCTGCTGCTCAAAAGTGACTGACAACCTGACACGCACCTCATCACCCAGCGTGCGCCCATTGGCTTTGGCGGATTTTTCCAGCGCGTCTTTTAGCTCAGCAGGGACTACCGTATTAATGCGCGGATCAGATTTTTTAATTAAACGACGAAAACTCTTGATTTTATTTGCACTAAACATATAATGAAAACTCCTCTTTGCTTAAAAGGTGCCAAATGGCGCTGATCTTCCTTATCAGCACCAACTGGCGAATACTCATCACATCCTTATGATGGTGTTTGGGGGTGGCCTGCGAAATAATGCAGTGAGCAACATCTCGCAGGCTCGGGGAGAGACACAAGGGCCTAGACAGGCCCTTGGCCTTTTTAATTAAAAGCCTATGTAACTATGACAATTTATCGCGTTGTGCTACAGTACGGGATGAATTGAAAATCGCATCGTAAATATTAATACGCTCAGCCACAGATAGCTCATCGGATTGCTGCTCGTCATATTTACTCAGCACCTTGATCAACGAATGCACATCAACAGTGCCATCGGCTGCAATTTCAATATCTTCTACAAGCGACTCAGGTAACTCTAGTAAAAGTGACTGAGCCTCACATCCTCTGCCAAATTCTGAAATTAGTTTGATCATTTGCCCCTCCTACTTTCAATGCTTATGCTAATCATCATAACTTTATACTAATTATTATGTTATTTCGCATTAAATGCAAGCATAATTTTGCTTTTTAGGGTATATTTTTGCGGAAAAGCTAATTTTTGCGCATAACCATTTGATTTTAAACAAATTATTTTATTTTGCTCATATCGAAAATTAAACATTAATGGACAAACCAAGTTAGAAAGAGCTAAAGTAAGGTAATTTTTTAGCACATATAAGTTAATGAAAAAGACAAGACTTGCTGACAACATATTGACTCTAATGTCGCATATTGGAATCGACTCAATCAATGAATTGGCTACAAGGTGCAATATTCCACAATCATCCTTTCACAGAATTATTAATGCTGGCAGCATGCCCTCTTTAACTAATGCAGTGAGAATTGCTGATTTCTTCAATGTTTCGCTAGATAATTTAGTGAAAGGTAACCCACTAGAGGAGTTGAAACGCCCTAATACCCGATTAATTCCCATTATAAGCCTTAATGATGCAAACAATATTGATGTTTCAAACTTAAATCAATCCCGATGGGATGACTGGGTTAGCTCTGACTGCACAAAAGATCCGAACGCCTTTGCATTTAGGATCAATTATGCTGGACTTGAACAACCCTTCACACCAGATTCAGTTCATATAGTCGATACTTCACTTATCCCATTAAGCAATGATATTTGTGTATTAAAACAAAATAATCATAGTAATGTATTAAGACATATTGTTTCAGATGGCGAACAGTTTATCGGCACCACACTAAACAAGATAAGCACCGCAAAAATTATTGACCCCTCACTGATCCTTGGTGTAATAACCTCATCAGTCACCAGGAGACAGCAACATGAACAGTAACCTTAGAATCAAGGCATTGTTACTTATATTTGGAGAATTATTAATTCGCTTTTCATATTGGGGCATTCAAGGAATATTGGTGTTATATGCTATCCAACAAGTGCATTTACCTAAAAGTGAGGCATTTATTCTTTATGGCTCATTCACTGCAGCTACTTTTGCAATGTCGATTGTTGGTGGATATATCGCAGATAAGTTCTTAGGGCGTTTTATCACTGTCACCATTGGAGCAGCATTAGTAGTTATTGGCAATATACTTATAACAACCAATATCCTTACAGTCGGTTTAGCAATCGTTTCAAGTGGAATTGGTATATTCTTACCAAACAATGTAAACTTGTTTGGCGAGTATATAAAACGTGCCGCCCCTCAAATTGAACAAAAAGCTTTTGGCTATTACTACTCAGCAATTAATGCCGGAGCGCTATGTGGCCCTGTTACTTACGGATATATTTATAAGCACACTAATATTAATATCGCTTTTTATCTTGCTGCCGGCTTAGTTTTTGCATGGTGGTTGCTTGTATTCGTGAACAGGGGCCGTTTACTTATAGAAAATAATAAAAAAAAATTAAAGCAATATATTCCTGGAATACTGTCTACTATGGCATGTGTAATATTAATCATTTTCTTATTACACCATAACACAGTAATCCAATATATATTAGTGACATTAGGTATAGTGCTATGTTATTACTATGCGAGAATTTATTTCAAAAATAGCTCTCTTAGGCTGCACCTGGTTCAAATCGCAGCAGGCATGTTCGCATCTTTAGTATTCTTTAGTTTTGCCTTTCAAGTAGGCACTTCATTGCTTATTCTAGGTACTAATTACGTTAATAACTCAGTATTTGGCCATGTATTTCCAAGCTCTGCATTTGTTAGCTTGGAGCCTTTATTTGTTGTTATATTTTCCCCCATAATCACATCAATATTTGGGAAAGGTCTGTTTAAAAGTTGGCAGCTTACCGCCAGGTCTTGTCTTGGGCTTATCGTATGTTCAATGGCTTTTTCACTAGCTGCTCTATTATGTCTACATGCAAACGGCAGCACTATTCCATTGGGTCTATTTATTTGTATTTTTGCCATTATGGGATTGGCCGAAACCATTATCGTTCCACCATTATTTGCTAAAATATCTTCAGATTTACCACCCCATTTAAAAAGCACAATCATGGGAATGATGTACCTCTTTTTTTCTTTCTCTTCCTACACTGCAGGGTTAATTGCAACAAGGACATCAAATCTTGCTAGCTCAACAAGCGGTTATGTTTCAACTTATAGTGAAATCGCAGTTGCTTCTATCATCGCAGCAAGTTTGTTATTTATCATTTTCATGGCAACAAAGAAAAGGGCATCATATGATACACAAACGGCTTCATGAAGAAATTGAAAAAAGTCAACGTCGCATAAAAAACAATAAATTAGTCTATGAGGCTATACTAGCTAAAAGAAATTCCGATGTTAAAAAGCAAACCCAAGCAGGAGCAGATTTTATCTATCTAAAAGGTGTTAATTTAAGAACCTTTAATTTGCAAGAAGACACTGCCCTGCACTTAGCGGCAAGAAACGGAAACTTTGACTTGATTAAGTTTCTTATCGAAAAACCCATAACCATTGAACCACGGAACCGTCACAATGAAACACCTCTTCACCATGCTGCTGACATCGGCGCAATAGAAATCATTGAGCTGCTGCTACAAAAAGGGGCTAATATCGATGCGCGTGATGGGGATGGTGACACCCCTCTTGGATGGTCAGCCCATAATAATCAAACTAAATCAACTATATTCTTTATTGAAAAGGGTGCAAATATCAATTATCAAAATGATTTTGGAAATACTGCACTGCATTGGGCCGCAAGCAAGGGCTTTATTATAATTGCCAAGATATTGGTCGAGCATGGTATCAATCGGCTTGCTAAGAATGATCAAGATCAACTCCCCATTGACTGCGCTATCAGTAATGGCCACACTCAGGTGGCAGAGTATCTGGATTCAATTAAATAAGGCTTGAAATTACAATAACTGGAAAATACCTCTTCAAGTCTCTTATGGCATACTATTTGTGATGAGTAGCCAAGAAGCTCAGCCGACCGATCACTTAACGAGTTGCTCGAGTTGATTACACTACCAATAGCTAAATTTCTATGGTACTCCACCTCAAAACCTTGTGTAAGATGCAAATTATTCTCATAAACAACCTTACCCTGATAACAAGGATAAAGAACCCAGAATCCCACACCCGACAGAGCTTTCAGGCTAACACTCTCTTTTAACATTACTTCTATTTCCCAGTTCAAAATGTTTGTACTGAGCATTTTATTGTACAATGGGATAGCCAACCCACCAGGAAACCGCCTTGCAAACTCTATAAAATAAACATCTCCAGTTTCCTGCTGTACAATAAACTCTATATGTGCAGCACCATCCTGATATGAAAATGCCTCACAAATTTGTCTGGCAGCCTGCTTAAGCCGCTTTACCAAACCTATATCCTCTATCAGAATACAACTTCCTACAGCATTACCTTGTAAAAAGTTCCCCATAGGCGTGTTGTATTTACATGCTATAGAAAAAATTTCTTTGTTTGACGAACGTAAACAATCCACGTGATACATTGGACCCTCAATGTATTCTTCCACCTCATAATTACCAGAAAACAAATTTGGATTCTCGTGTAAATAGGATCTCCAATTATTAGGACCACAGATAATTTTAAGCCCCTTACTTAAGGCTGACACCCTTGGCTTAATAACAGCACTCATCCAATTTTTTTTAAAAACTTCTGCTTCATTATTTGCCACAGTTAAAATCTCATAATCAGGAATATTAATTCCTTGGATCATTTCCAGGCCACCCTTTTGAAAAACTTTATCGGCGAGTTGATGCTCTTGTTTATATTTGGATTGTGAAATATGTCCTAATAAAAATTTAAGCCTATCTGCAAAAGGCTTATTAACGTCATCATTACAAATAACGAGCGAATCCATGTTAAACTGCAATTCCTCTACCACTTTCTGAGCATTCTGCACATCGAGGCTATCAAGCAAAATGGTTTTAGAGAAATTTGGCTTCAACATTGCAGGCAAAGCATCACTAACAAAACTAACATACACAAGCACATCATCGATTTTTGAGAAGTCATACATACTCAAAAACCGGCTTGTCACAAAAACAATCATGTTACTAAATGTTCTGCATTGTTTTTAGCAAGTGAACATGTGGACCATATCTTATTCAAAAAACAGTGATGTGCATTGATATAACAGTAAACTCCAGCCAGGATTTCTTCAGCATCAACCGCAACCTCAAACAATAAATCTTTCATTGCTTTGCCATGCTGTGCACTCACTTCAAAACCTTCTAAAAGCGCATGCTCATGAATAAAGTTAGCCTCGACTTTACGATGAGAAATTCCAAATTGAGTGACCCACTTAGAAACAAAATCTTCAAACGCAAAAATCATCCTTGCTGCCGAAAACTCCACAACACAAGCATAACCAAGTAGTCGATCCACATTTGAATTATCCAAATTAATTGCTTTCCTGAACTCCCTCATATCTGATAGCGCATGCTTAAGTTTAAAGTTGCCAAAACCCAAACTAACAAATAAACGTCGAAACTGTTCCGGATGTGGAACACCATCGAAATGTGTTCCTTCCACTAACGGTAACTTTCCAAGCTCTGCCATATAAATAGGTTTTAATGTACCAGAGTATTTAAAATATGTTGCTTGATCTAATTTTTTGAATATTGCAAAAGAATTTGCTGTTAAAGCGTAAAAACTCCGGTATACCATCTCCAAAAACAAATTTGCTTTGTCCCTCTCAACGTCAGCATACTCACCTAAATAAAATGATGAATATGGGTCATCATCATTAATTGCCAAAATTACCTGCCAGTAAACGTGATCAAGAAGCCCTTGCGCGGCTAACATAACGCTTTCACAAATATTCATGATATACACAGAAATTGAATTTGGCCTTATTGTACCTCATATTGTGCCTTACTCAACATTCAAATATCATACTATTAAATATCATATTTTTCTGTAAAAACAACACACATAAGAGCTATTGACTTGAATAACACTATTACTGAATCAATCAACCTTATTACTCATACAAAAATTAATAACTCTATTTAATATTATTTTTGGATACATACTCACATGCTATCCAATGAGCTATTTTCAAAGACAAAATACAAACGTTTAGCACTAGAGCCTCGCAACAAAGCCCATCATAAAGTAGTATTAGTTTTCACATGACTTTAATAACAAGACAATATGGCTGTCACTTTCCTTCTGCCGTCTTTACTCATTTGTATCGCAGGTATGTCTAATGGCTCATATCCTGCCTTACTGAAGAAATTACCCGACTGGACTGATGAGACTCAGTGGTTATTTTTTTCCTTCTTAGCATTTTTTATTATACCGTTAGTCAGTATTAGTATAGTGTGCCCACACTGGTTGACTTTATTCGGCCGTGTAGCAACGCCAGATTTAACCATACTGGCCATTGGCGGTGTGTTATTTGGCATCGGGATGGTGTTGTTCACGTGGGCTTTGCGTCTTATTGGTATTGGGGTTTCATTTGTACTCAATATCAGCCTTGGTACTGTATTTGGCTCTTTGGTGCCGATGCTGGTTGGCCATCCGCTGGCAATTGAGACTAAGCTTGGTCTCATTGATGTGGCGGCATTGCTTTTGTTTGTCTGCTCGGTGGTATTAATTAGTGTTGCCACCTCGATCAGGGACAAAGGCGATCAACAAAATAGTCAAAATAATGGCCGGCCATCATGGTATAAAGCTGTGCTCGGCATTATCTGCGGTTGTTTATCAGGGCTGTTTTGTGCCGCACAAGGCGCTTCTTATGGCTTGGTGAGTAGCCATTTCGCAGCGCTGGGTGTGCAGCTTGGTATAGCTAAATTCAGCAGCTTAACAACACCGTGGTTGGTTATTTTCTTTGCCGCTTTTGTAATTTATGCAGCATATCACTACCTATTGATTAGAAAAAAAGGGCTATACGTTAGCGCCATACTCACCAACACACCCGTGCGCTACTATGGCTACTTAATTGTCATGGGGCTGTTGTATTTTTTACCACTGATCATCTACAGCAAATCGGTATCGCTACTAGGCAATCAGGGACCGGTTATCGGCTGGCCATTATTCATGTGCTTTATCATTTTAAGCGCTAATACCTGGGGGTGTATTCGTGGCGAATGGTCACAGGCAAAACGCCGAGAAATTGCTATTTTCATCTTATCGCTGGTCTTTCTGATAGCCGCGGTGATAGTATTGTCATGGGGGACTGAAGTATCTATCGAGACCAATATGATTACTTCGCAGGTACACGCACATTCATAAGGTATCCTATGGCAGCCGGCACATCGACAACCATCAGAATATATGACATCGACGGCACATTGAACTACACCAGAGACGAGGTGGATGATACGTCAGGATTTGATACCTATGCCTACTGGCCGTTGATTAGTTACCATTTTGCAAAATCCCCAGACGAACTCAAAGCACAAGCGCAAGCGTGGGACAGTTCTGATAAAGGCACCGGTAAAGCCTTTATTGATTCCTCAGCCATGATGCTGCAGCGTTCAATTGAGCATTTTAAGGCAGGCATCAGTGCTGATGATGTTAGAGCACACGGACAAGAAATCACCCGTATTTTATAAAACACGGCGGTGTCAGACAAAAAGCCATATTGCATCTGAGAAAAAGCCTTGAGGATGGACATATCTGCATTTTATCAACTGGCAGCTATCATGATGGTGCAATGGGGCTGGTGGATGAATTGGTCCATCACGGTTTTATCCCTGAAGTGTTGCGCTCCAATTTAATCGTAACCGGTGCACAGATAGATTGGCCTGAGCGCAAGGTCGTGCATGCCAATATTGCTGAAAATAAAATATTAAGTATCAAAGCTGCATTGGCAGCACGCGGCTGTAAGCTGGAACGCTCTGCGATAGATTTCATCGCTGTTGATGACCCGCTAGGTAACGACCTTGGCCTATGCCAGCTTAACCCTGAGGCAGTATATGTGATCAAAACGCCAAAAAACACAATGCTTCGTCTGGATGCGCGCTATACACACTGCAGTTGGGATGAAATTTGGGGCTCAC
>JANQHY010000162.1 GCA_028282395.1 Gammaproteobacteria bacterium | reverse complement strand
AACGCTACATTGACTACATCTGCCGCCATATAAAGTTAGCACGGCCATTGAAAGTTGTTATTGATTGCGGCCATGGCGTGGCTGGTGACATCGCACCGCGACTCTACCGCCAATTAGGCTGTGATGTTGTTGAGCTATTTTGCCAAGTAGATGGCAATTTTCCTGCTCATCACCCTGACCCAACCAAGTTGGAAAATCTTACCGATTTGATGGCTGCTGTGAAAAGTCATCATGCTGATATCGGCATTGCTCTTGATGGGGATGGTGATCGCCTTGGGGTAGTGACTAATAAAGGCGAAATCATCTGGCCCGACCGTCAGATGATTCTCTACGCAATCGATTTACTGCAACGCCATCCAGGCGCAACGGTTGTCTATGACGTCAAATCTACTCAACACCTGGGGCGTGTTATTCGTCAAATGGGTGGCCAGCCTATTATGTCAAAAACCGGCCACTCTTTTGTTGAAGCAAAAATTCGTGAAAGTGGTGCACTATTAGCCGGCGAAATGAGCGGCCATCTTTTTTTCAACGATGACAACTGGTTTGGTTTTGATGATGGACTGTATAGCGGTATCCGTCTGCTCGATATTCTCGCCAAACAGCAAAAGTCTTGTAGTGAGCTTTTTGCTGAAATTCCCGATAGCATCAACACCCCAGAATTATCTATTAAAGTAAATGAAACAGAAAAGTTCTCTTTAATGGAAAAAATTCAAGCACAGCTTCATTTTGACGATGCTGAGAAAGTAACAATTGATGGATTACGCGTCAATTTTCCCAACAATAGCTGGGGCCTAATTCGTGCATCTAATACCAGCCCGATATTAACGTTGCGTTTTGAAGCTGAGAGTCAAACTGAGCTCGCTGAAATTCAACGTCAATTTCAACAACAGTTACAAAAAATTGATCCACGTCTGGCATGGTAAACTTTAGCGCTACTTATTTGCCTTGCCATACTTTAAAGGGCGACGCTGAAGTGAAGTGCGGGACGACACTGGGGCGGGACGCAACGACAGGATTGGGTCGTTACAAACAACTATCGGTCACTTAACATCTAGCGTATGGATACTGGCCCTAGAATCATTACTATTGCCCATAGCATCATTACGATCACGTGTTTTCACATCAAGATCAGAAAAAATCTGTTTAATGGCCATATCATCATCACTATCCTTTTTAGATGAAGACTTCAAAGATTTATTTAAGCCAGAAACAAAACGCTTATACAGTGAAGTAATAGTCTTCACTGCATTATTATCTTGTACACTATTTTTATGATACGTAACAAAATCTTTTTGACCCAACTTGCTATCTTTACCAAAATACTCTTTAAGCTCTTTTTTGCTATTGCCCATGCGATATATCAGTTTGCCTGCTGAAACTGTTTGCGCTTCACCACTTGTCAATGGATTGTCAAGAATTTTGATACAGTCCTGCTTGACCCGACTAGCGCCTGCTGGACATTTATCTGCAAAAAATTTAAGAACTTTATCGCCCAGCTTATGTTCGTTACTTGAGCCGAGATAGTAATTTTTAACTGTGGCATAGTTCTTTACTTCAGGAGAGATAGTAGTGATCTTATCACGCAATGCCGCCTGCTCCTCACCATCATGGCGATAACGCAGATAGTTTTTAGCATACTGCTCCATCAATTGATCACGCAACACCTCTTTACCCTTATCATGCCAAAGCTGCATCTCTTTTGCTGTGAATGCAGGTTTTTTATCATTAGGAAAATCAACGATTGCGGTTTTAATTAAACTTTTTTGATTATCACTTAGATTAAGTCCATCAAAACCCTTTTCATCTCCCTTCTCAAGCAGTTCTTTACGGCGAATCAGCTCATCGTTATGATAGTTCTCCTGGGCCAGAGCAGAGATACGTGCAGGAACACGATTTTTTCCAACTTCTGCCTGTTCCTGTTCTGTTAAATTTTCGTGACTACCAAAAACAATCCCTTTATGGTTAACAAAACGGTAATGGATAACATTGCTATCTTTTGCATCAAGATAGAAGTGAATCATTCCTGGTTTTATTATATTAGGCTCTCCCTTTTGCAAGCCATTTTCAGCAATCTCTTGTTTATTATCGGGATAACTACCATTAGCATTCATCTTCATACTAAGAAGATTGGTTGCAATTAAGAAACTATTAAATTTCTCTAAATTAACTTTATCATAACGTGTTTTAATATCTGTTGGTGAGTAGCTTGCTGTAATCTCCTCAAGCTCTGAGGTAAGAATAGTATTGGGTTTGCCGTTGTTATAAAGCGGCTTACTACCACCCACATCTGATATATTCCAACTGTCATTCTTATCGAGCATCAAAATATCTGATTTCAAGTCTGGCAACATAACACCTGTCTTTTCATTAAGCGTTGCCATCTGGCTGAGAAACTCTCCTGCCATTTCGTTATACTTATTACCATTCTGTTTTAAATATTTATCCATATTTGGTCCAGCAAACCATTCCTGGCTACTCCAAACTTTACCAAATGCAAGCGGATCATCCTCTAAACGATCAACTAGATCACGCTCCTGATGGATTGCCACTTCATCAAGCACACTATCCATAACATCAGCCGGAATTTCGGTCTCTTCTGCAAGTGCTGTCGATAAATCTTTATATTGCTGAACAGAGAGTGTTGCCTGATCAGACTTCTCTGGATCCTTCAACATGTAGGTTTCTATCTTTCCAAAAGTTGAATTAAGAAATCGACACACAATTCCATTAGAGGTTAATTGCATGTCTAACTGATAGATACCCAACTTATCACTATTATTACTTACTGCCATATAGATATCTGTTTCATCCTCGTCGACCCCGGTCAAGATATCTTTAATAACCTCTTCACTACTATTATCACCAGAGAAGGGCATGATCTCTTTATCATCACAGTGACTCTTATCAATAAGCATTGAATCAAATTTCACTGGATCACCACTTACCCCATCCTGAGAAGTAAAGAATCCCTGGTTATCATTCTTATCTACTAGCGCTACCATCCATCCTTGCTCCTGCTGCGCTTGCCAAAGCATAATCTGCCTACGCTCCTCTTTACTCAAGTTATTCACATCTTTTACTTTGAATGCGAACAACGGGCAGTTATCAACATCAATTCCTCGATAACGAATCGGCTTATAACTGATCGCGCCAATTTTTGCTAGCTTCTTTAATTCAGTATTACTATTCATTTGGCGCAGTTGTGAGAACTGTGCATAACTTTTTATATCCTGCGACTTAATAATCTCCTTGTCGCCCTCATAGTCATTAGGATAGGGTGGATAAAAAACGATTGAACCTACTCGCCAACCTGGTGATGAAAAAATATAAACCTCTTTTTTCGCCACTGAGTTACCATCTTTTGCAGTCTCTTTTGTTGGATCATACTGAGCAGCAATAACATCAGCCACTGGCACTTCGGTAGAGATATAACCCGCTTTTTTAAAAGCTTCTCTCTCTTCGCTGGAAAGATCATCTGCATAAATAACGAATTGTCCTGTGCCATGATCGGGTAGTTTTAATTTTTCTCGCCTCCCATCAAGAAAGCGCTTACGACTATCCACTGCAAACAAAGCATCCATCGTATTCAACTCTTTCTTATTCTGCATGATGGCAACCCCCTTTTACATCAGGATTCTATTAAATTATAACACAATATATGAATCATATATTACATTTTTTTAAGAAAAAATAGATGCCTAAGAAAATAGCTTATTGATAAATATTATATTTATTTTGCTGTTGCCAATGCTGTCAACAATGCCGCATCATCCGCGCCCGTTGCGACACGGGGTGGGTAGGTAAATCCAAGTGATTGCACTAATTGCGCCATGCGATGACCGACAACAATCAGACGACAATTGAGCAATTGCTCGCGCAAAGTAACTGGCGTCATCGCATACAAATTGCCAAGCCCCTCACCACTGGTCACAATAATCCAGTCAGGCGTTTGCGATAATAGCTTTTCTGTTGAAGCCTCGGGACAACGACGTTCATAACTCTCAATATAATCGACTTTAGCGCCGCGCGCCTCAAGCGTATTGGCTAAAAAGTCACGGCCACTATTCCCACGCACAATAGCAATTTTTTCACCACTGGTCTGTTGGAATCGCGGCAATGCCAATAGCGCTTCGCTGCTGTAAGGAGGCGGTGGCAGATAATCGACCCGAAAACCGACACTTTCCAACTCTGTTGCCGTTCCCTTGCCAATCGCGGCAATTTTCATCCACTGCGGCAGTGCTGACCAATGTTGCATAATTAGCTCACTGCTATATTGCACCGCTGGACGACTGACAAAAATTAATAGATCCCACTGATTCAGGACCGTAATCTGTTGTATCAGCTTCTGTTTATTGCTAAGGGGAGCAATCTCCATGGTGGGAAACAGGATAGGTTTAACGCCCAGAGCATTAAGCTTCTGCGCTAATGATTTCCCCTGTGGCTGGGGACGCGTAATTACGACTCTCTGATTCTGCAATATTACTTCCCTGTAAATTCGGCGCCATAAGTTAGAGTTGAACCCAGTTCAACGGACAATTGTTTAACACTCTTCATTAGGCCATACCGTCTAGTAATCAAAAAATAATAATAAACCAACAAGTTATACCTATAGCACGATTATTACAATTTGTCTATAAGTTGTACTGATTACTATAAAGATATTGCTGTACTTTGCTTTGATGAGCACCTTTGCTACAATGATTTTACTACTATTCAATAGATTACGAAATTATGGATGAGCGTGTAGAGAACAACCCATTTCAATGGTATGCCTTAGCGGGGTTAAGTATACTTGCTTTTATCGCCTTTCTCGATTCCACTATTGTCCTAACCGTATTACCAGCAATACAGCACCACTTCAATGTCGGCGTAATCAAACTGCAATGGATTGTTAGTGCTTTTACGCTAACAAACTGCATGTTTATGGTAATTGCTGGCAAACTAGGCGATCTATTTGGCCATCGACGTATTTTTTATCTTGCTGTTTTTATTTTTGGTCTATCTGCACTTGGTGCTGGTGTATCCCCTACTATTAACTGGGTAATATTCTTTCGGGCACTACAGGGAACCTTTTCAGCAGGAATATTCGGTATCGCTGTTGCATTAATCGCAGAGACTTTCCCACAAGAGAAGCAGACTAAAGCGGTAGGAATTTATAGCGCTATTACTGGACTTGGTCTTGCTATAGGTCCGTTTCTTGGCGGACTGATTATTACATTTCTTAGTTGGCGCTGGGTCTTTTTTCTCAACATTCCTATCATTCTAGTTGGTTGGCTGTTCACTTCATTCAGTTTGAAGAAATCACAGCCATCCCATGACATCATTAAAATCGACTGGCTCGGCTTACTATTACTTATTATCAGCATTGGCAGCCTGGTTTATGGCCTAATTCGCGGTGGAGAATTCGGCTGGCACCAACCGATCGTCTGGTTACTACTAGTGATTGCACTGCTAGCATTAATCGCTTTAATTGCTACTGAAAGTCGCGCACCCCAGCCATTACTACAACTGGAAATATTTAGCAATCGTTATTTAGTGATTGCAATACTGAGCGTTGTCGGTGGTGGAATGGTAAGTGGTATATTTATGGTCTTTAATCCACTCTTTTTAGATACCATTCTTAAACAGACCCCTTTTATTATCGGCCTAATGTTAGTTGCTATTCCTTTTATGCAGGTCATCTTCTCTTTTAGCATTACCATTATTACAAAACTTGTTAGCATCGAAAATGCAGTCATTCTGGCACAACTTTCGTTATTCATTGCTGCAGTATTACACTACTTCATGACAGCCAATTCCACTATTACCTATATTATTATTGCTTTTCTCTTTTTAGGTATCCCCTGGGGGGCAGCCAATACTTGCGCAGTCGCCATTGTACACCAACGCGCCAACCCAAAACATATCGGCAGTATTATAGGAACGGTATTTACTACCTGGAATGTTTGCGGCTCAATTATGCTTGCGATCAGTGTTGTTATTTTTCATAGTCGCGAAAACTACCTAATGAATAATTATCTATCGCAAAGCGGCATCATTCTCAGTCAGCAACAGAAAAACTATATTGCTTCGATTCTATCTGATCCACAACACGCGTCGAAAATTATCGAACATTTTGCTAATGGCCGTTTCAAAGGATTATATCAAGCTTTCCATCAAGCATTCCTAAGCGGATTTCACTCTATCATGTTATTTACTATTGCAGCATCCCTGCTGCTATTACTGATAACCAGCATCCTTAACTTTAAAAAAAGTAAATAGATAATTTAGTGTCCGGGATCAGTAATATCACAACGGAAATTCTTTATCGTAAAGTAATTTGGCATACTGGATTCTGTCCAGATATCTCCTGATAGCGTAATGGTAGCATCACTGCTAATCTCTTTTGCATTACCAGAGGAGAAAACATAGGGGCAATGGTTATCTTCATAACTAACACCCGTAGCATAAATCCCTTCTATCTCGACAATAGTACTTGTATTAAAGTTTCCTCCAAAACTCACTGTAATTGGATGATCTGGGGAAGTAGCAAGAGGAATGATTTGGTCCGCATACCAATGGGGATCACCGTTTGGATGCACTGCAACATACGACCCAAGATTAGGGTTTGTATTAACACTTGGCGATAGAACAAGCTTATTGACGACGGTAATAGCATAAGCCGATGAGGTCATTAAAGTAAGACTTAAGATACACAATAATTTATTAAATTTCATTCGGTTAACCTGACTATAGTAAATTAAAAAAGCTACTTTAACATGCTAGCGAATTTTTTTCCAGATGCGCCTACTCGCGACTGTAAAGGTTAGATAATTCGTTGATAAAGTAGAACCCAATGCAACGGAGGAAATAACCATGCGAAGCAATAGCAAAGATACGACATTAAAAAAGAACTA
>JANQHY010000083.1 GCA_028282395.1 Gammaproteobacteria bacterium | reverse complement strand
TGGTAAATAGGCAGTAAAATAAAAAGGAGATTGCACCCTATCCACCTCTTTATGGCTGTCAACGTAACCATTAGTAATCTTTAAGATACCTAGATAGCTTGCTCCAGCATTATTTGAGCTACCACTATATTGAAATGTCTCGTCGCCACCATTGCAGAAAACATGACCACTAATTATGTAATTTAATGAATCAACCTGCCAATTGGAAATTTTTGTGGCACTACAAGCTGGAACAACCTGAATCGGCGAAATGGCAAAATGACTACCATCATAGAAATACCAATTCTCAGGGCCATTATAGTAATACTTAATTGGTTTCAAGTAAGTTAAATTCTGTACTGTAATCTGATGATTAAGGCTAGAGAAATAGCGTTTAATTTCCGCGGTGACCGCCTGGCAACTAGTAGAGTCATTTTCATCAAAATCATTATAACAAGCCAACGCCCCTTTTGCTGGATTATCTGGGCTCATAATAACATTAACTGCCATATCAGCACGCTGCGCTAATTTCTCTGATGTTTTATAGATACCGCTGCTCTTATCCCAAGCGACAGGATATCCAGTTAATAACTGATGATATTTCTGCTGATAATACTGATAGCGCTGCAGCTGATCAGACAAATAGTCACGGTCGTTAATGATCTCAGGTGTAATCAATGTTGGAGGCGGCATTAAACTCATCGCATGGATTGATGTTAATTCAGTAAAACCCAGTCCCAGCGGTGTTAATCCTTTACCAGTAGTATAGTCATACTGTTTAGAAAAGTTGTTGCTAGCATAGTCAAGTAGCTGTGCAGCTGCAGCAGTGCAGCTTTTCATATCTTTTAGACTACATGTTAATGCATTATATTTTCCAGCATTATCTGGACCAAGAATACTCGATAGTTGTGATGGATCACCGCCCTTTTGATATGCCTCAATTGTTACCGTGCCATCAATGTGATAGGTCGCAGCAATTTTTTCAACTTGGTCTGAAGCATTCATGATATCAGAAAAGTGGATATTCGCATGCTGCTCAAACTGACTTTTCTCATAACTGCTATCAAAGTTAATATTCAGTGCCATAATCAGCATCACCCCCTCCTGATAAGCACTAATATACTTATCACCGCAGTAGAGACCAAAATAGTTGTAATTATCCTGATAGTTTTTTTTACCGTTATCATTTAATGGGTCTATATCAGGCTGTAATGAAACTGTTCCGGTACTGTATTCATAGTAGTTAAGTGACAAGGAATAATCTTTATCTTCAACATCATGCATGTAATTGGCCTCAGCATCAGCAGAAAACTGCCCAATACCACCACTTGCTGAAATGTTTACATGTAGCTCACTCTGCAAGTCGGTATAATTTTCTGCTTCTGATAATTTACTAATTGTTTGAATATTTTGTGGTGGTAATTTGGTAGTATTAAAACAGTCAATTGGTGAAATCTGCTCTGCATCATTGGAATAACCTGAGCCAGCATAAATTACGCCACCATAGTCTGAATGTTTGGATGCTTCCATTACGGTTTGTGCTAACGTAGTGTTTGAATAGAGAACGGTTAAACTTAATAATGCTAAATGAATTTTTTTCATAATACCCCCTAGCTGTTAAGCTTTAATTGAAATTAATGGATATATAGCAATTCATATTCATATGTTATTGCCTTGAGTAATTAAAGTGGAAAAACACTTTTTTAATTCTCGATCCCGCGGACAAGCCGCGGGAAGATGAGCTTTAGGCCCTTCGTAACACAACGAGCTTTAGGCATCTCGTGACGATGAAGGTTTATGTACCTCGGACCGATGAGGTTTATTTGCCTCGGGACAATAGGCTGAGCAGTTGCGGAGATTGCTAAGTCTATTGGGAATTGATAATACTTATGAGTAAAATAATTCAACTTAGTCATAAAGTCAATTATTTTTTTAAAAAAATTTTGGGCTGAGTTAGATCAACTGTTTTTCTAGAAATTGCCAGACAAGTTGATGGTATAGTTCAGGCTTCTCAAAACATGAATAGTGTGAGCACTCTCTAAGCAGAAAAAATTCAGCATTAGGAAGGTGATCTTTTGCATGCGTAGCACATTCAATCGGCATTGAATCGTGTTCACCATGAAGAATTAAACAGGGAATTTTAACCTTGGGTAGTTGATCAGTTCTATCATAGGTCGATAAGCTTCCATTGAAATCAAAAGCATGACGACTAACCATCTTTTCACGTATATGTGCCATGGAGTTGCTCATTGAGGTGACAAAGGACTCAGGCCACTCTTCAAGTTGACACATATAGCGATAAGATAACAACGTTATTGCTGCCTGGTATTCAGGATGCGAGGTAGTTCCTTCCGCTTCTCTTAATGTCATCATTGTATGAGTTTCTTCACCTAACGAGAGACGGCGGCGTTTAAACTCTTCACGTATAGCAGGCATATTGAAGCCACCATTCGCAATAACAAATGATTTTACTCGATCAGGATATTTCAGATAGTAATCCAACCCAAGCAGTGTTCCCCAAGAGTGGCCTAATAGATGCATCGTATCAATATTCAAAGCTTCTCTTACACGCTCCAACTCTTCAACAAAGCGTTCAACGTGCCACAGACTAGGATCCGTTGCATGACTACTTTCGCCACAGCCTAACTGGTCAAAAGTAACTACTTTCAAACCTTTATCTGAATAAAAGGGAAAATGGCTATCACGTAAATAATTACATGGTGTTCCAGGCCCGCCATGCAATAACATTAGCACCTCTTGACTATCTTCGCCAACAGAATAAGTCATAATCTTATACTGCTCATAAGAAATCTCTCTTCTTGTAAATGCAATCATGTCATCTATCTCCTTAATTCTGTCATTGGTTGGCCTTAGTAGATATAATAGACGATAGCACTATAATTACAATACAATTGATCAGAAAATTATCTTCGGATCTCTACTGTAAGAACACATTGCTCAATATTAGAGCCACTATAATTAGTAGTTTCATGTCATATCTGATACTTGCTGGAAATGCTCAATCAGATGGCTAATAATCGTTGTCTCTAAATCTAGATTAAAAAACATATGACCCATACCCATAAGCGTTACCATTTTGGAATTTGGTGTCACTGCCTGTGTTTTAATAGCTCCCTGTAGAGGAATTAATGGGTCCTTTTCACCATGAATGAATAACCCTGGAACAAAAATCTGCTTTAATCTGTCTGTTAGATCGCCATACTGCTCTTGACACCAGATGTGGTGCCAGGCAACATCAACAGGATACTTTGAGCGCAAATAGAGGTCCTGGGTATAGCTCTCAGCTATTTCTCTATTTACCTCATAGTCACCATTTAATAATCGCCAGGAGTGCATGAAACCAGCAAGGTCGTGGGAATAATCCTGTGTTGGACTGTTTTTAAGCAGCGCATCGATTATCTCTTGTGACGGTTGCCCTACAGGGCCACAAGTTGCAACAGACATAGAGGTATAACTCAACAATCGTTGTGGATATCGTATAGCCAGCCATTGTGCAATCGTTCCTCCCATTGAATGACCAACAATATGGACCTTCTCAAGCTGATAATAGTCTGCAATACTGATGACATCTTCTGCCAACTCATTGATAGTATATGGCGCGGTATCCCAATCAACACTATCTGATAAGCCCTGATCACGATGATCAAAGCGAATAGTAGTATATCCTGCTGCAATTAACGCACGACAAAACTCATCGTGCCAAAACATTGCCGAAGCACCCGCTCCAGAAATAAGAATACACGTCTGCTTTATATTTTCTGCAGCAGATAGCCTCTGTGTCCAAAGATTTATCTCACCACTTTTAATGAAATGCTGCGCTATATCCATTGAGCAACTCTCTTCTGCTTTACCTAACTCTTTGGCTTTATTGCTGATACTTGATGCAATAATGAACCAGAAAAAAATGTCTGTGACTGCTGACAATAATGCTCTATTTCTGCAATAACCTGATCAACCTCTGTTGCGCTAGCAATACCAGTTTCAACAAGTTTATCTTTGCACTCATATACCAACATTGGGAAAAGCTGTTTCTCATCGCGCTTTTCTATTACTGGTTGACAAAGCGTTAATTTTGTATTTGTACAAGGTAATTCTCTGACCATAGAGTATAATTTCCTACCAAAATCAAAATCCAAACCCATATTCTTGGCACAGCTATCTAACCACTGCATGGCTTGGTTGAGCGCTGTTAAATCTGGATAACCAAGACACCTACTCATCATTGTCTCTTCAAGCGCCATCACTCCTCCAGGCTTTAAAACAGCGTATAGCGAATCGAGTGCCTGTTTAGGATCGCTAATGTGCATGAAAACAAAACGACCGGTAACGAAATCAAACTTTTTCTCTATTTTATCTATTTGATGAATATTACATTGAACAAAGTCAATATTATCAATTGCCGCTGTTTTAATATTTTCACGTGCAACAGCAAGTTGTTCATTGCTGATATCAATAGCCGTTACGCTACCTGACGGCCCAACAATTTTAGCAAGATCAATAGAGACATAACCCGTTCCACAACCCGCTTCGAGCACACTCATTCCCTCACATAATCCAGCTCTGCGATAGAAATCCAAGCTCAAACCGCGATGAATATTATGCATAATTCTAAGTCTAGCATCATTACTAATACCAACTTTACCAATATATTGATCATTCTTAGTGGATTCGGACACACACATCTCCCGTTTGTTGAAAATCATTCAGATTGTATCGCAGCGAAAAATTCACTGCAATCGGTGGAAGTATAGCATTTTGCCCGATCAGAATGAACAGTTTCTTTGCATTCTTTATTATTATTGTAAATAATTTTTTGCATCGTTTATTGTTTGAATTTTATCAGCAAGATGCATAATTTTTTCTTGCATCTGTGCGATATGATCGGATAGCGTATCTCCCGTTCGCCAACTACGATAATATTCATATGCAATAATAACACTTTTTTCAAGTGAACTTAATCGCCGATCAGATGTTGTAACATTGAGCTGTTTTACACCTTCCACTGGTTGGCAAAGCGGTATATCGACTCGTGGCTTATCAAGCGTCAGCAGCTTATCGATTAAGGTGGTATTAGCTGCCGATACACGCCTACTTGATAGCGTTGTACGCGCAATATTTTGCCAATCAAGAATCAAGGCAAGAATCGTTGTATGATCAAATGGTACAGTCTGTGTCGAGAATGGGTCACTATTTGCTCTAAATACGGTTCCCGCCTGAATATAAGGTGAAATCATTAACAATGGCACTCTAACACCAAAACGGTTAAAATAGAATCCAGCGTCTCCTGGCTGACTCATACTGTCAGGCGCAGTAGCGGTCCAATTTGGTGCGATATGGTCAGGCGTGCCACCATGTTCATCATAATTAACAATAAACAGTGTCTCATCAAAACGTGGGCTATTGATAATAGCATTAGCAATAGTAGAGAGGAAAACTTCACTATGGTACACACTAGAAGGAGGATGAGCGCTATTCGCCATATCAACAGATAGTTGGCTCTTCTCATCTAAAAGAAAAGTTGGCTCTAAAAAAGAGAGTGCTGGCAAGGCGCCATTTTTACAGTCTTCAAGAAAGTGATCAATATCAGAGAAATGGTTGTCAAAATGGCGTGGCCATAAATCAAACATCATTAACCGCGTTAATGATGGAATGGCTTTAGCACCACGATAAATTTTCCATGAGACCTCTTGCTGACTAAGCACATTGAATAAGGTAGTGACGTTAAAAGGCGTATATGGCGCATTATTAACACGCCCCAATGAAGTACCCGCATACATAAAAGCTCTATTAGGCCAGGTTTGTGTTGGGCATGAGGCATGATAGTTATCGCTGATAGCAAAATTTCTTGCCAGACTACTGATGACAGGCAACTGCTCAGGCGTATAAGTCTCCATAATCTGTTGTGGGTTAACCGAGTCTTGTCCTGCATAATCGACGAGAAAACCATTCATTTCTGCTATAGTACCAGATGGTGGCAGCCAATTAGGGTTATTGGTATCAATATTATTACCAAACAGCTGACGATTCATATGGTTGAAGTATTCATTAGGATCAGGTGAAGGGGTGTAATAGCTTTGCGTCCCACGTTTAATAGCAACGTTCTTGGCATCATTACTAGCAAAACTTGCAGGATTACTATAGTTAGTGCCAGCCAATCCAGCATAGTGATTAGGGCTATCACTAGGTAAAAAATGGCTAACTCGATGATCATCGTTATACAGCCAACCGACTAAATTATCAAATGAACGGTTTTCTAACATTAAGATAACAACGTGCTCTATTTTTTTTTGCATATTAGTCATCTCCATCACTCCCCTTTGTTTGATATAGATGTATAATAATGATTATAACCATGATGAAAGAGAATGACCAATGGAAATTACTTTTAGTAGAGCCACACTCGCATACCAAGCGACTATTTTCTCATGGCTTGACGAACCTCATGTCAAAGAGTTTTGGGATAATAGCCCAGCACATAGAGAAGATATCATCCACTTTATGAAAGGCAGAGAAACACCATCAGAGTATTTTAATGGTATTTTTTCATATTGGCTTGGCTTCATTGATACTATACCCTACGCTTTTCTACTTACTTCACCCTATACTCAAGATCAACAGATGACAGGACTGCACAGAGACCACCTATCGCGCACTGGCAAAACCTATAGCATTGACTTCTGTATCGGCAATAGTGCTTATCTTGGCAAAGGCCTGGCTTCTACGACATTAGAATTATTCGTGGCATTCTATCAAGAAGCAGTAGACCCATTAGCTGATACATTCTTTATTGATCCAAGTGAAAATAATCCTCGTGCGCTACATGTTTATGAAAAAGCAGGGTTCAAAACAGTTGGTACTTTTCCAGTAACAGAAGGTTTCTTTAGTGGTGAGCATAGCCTACTTATGGTGAAAAAAACATCGTAGCACGCTATAAATCAATAAAATATTGTTAAATAGACATCTAATTAGTTAATCATATGAGTAATAGAATCATTAACAGTTTTATTAGGCACGCTCTTCTCTACTATTTCTGAAGTGGTTTCATCAGACTGTAATGGCAAAGAGGCAGAGCGCTTTTTTGCCTCCTTATTATCATCATTCTTATTCGCCTCTATAATCCCATTCAAAGAGGAAGAGCTTTTATGCTCCTTGTTAGCATACATGGTTAAAGAGGATTTCTCTTTGTAAAGGAGAATAAACTTTTCATTATCACTCTCATTACAATCATCAACATAGTCTTCCTCTCTCTCTTTACTCTCGTCATCATCATATTTATTAATTTTGTTATTCTTATCATTATCTTTATTTTTATATTTTTTACTATTATTCATTAATGAAACAATACTTTTTTCATCTTTGGAGAGAAAATCAGAAAAGCCAGAATCAAATTTTAATAAATAGCTAGAAAGTGTCTTGGGCATTTTATCAGACGCCAATACATAACTGATACAGAAAAATTTACGCTCTATTGGCTCCTTCTTTTTTAAGGACTTATTGCTATTATTATTCATATAGCTATTATTAAACTCTTCAATATTATAACCTTTAATTAGCTCTCCATCACTGAGAAATAGCCATTTTCCCGTTTCATTAACAAAATTTCCCGCCAAAATTTCATATAGACACTCTATCTCTTTTAGGCATCGCCCATTTTTCGCATCATTATCCAATAGGAATAAAAATCTATCGGAAAAGCTCCTCATCTTTACAATTATTCTTTTAATTGAATTAATTCTATTGCCATCTTTCATGCCAATAATATTCATGACATAACGCGCACTCTTTTTAGTCATTGCATCACTATCAGCACAATAGATCTTAAGATGTTCTGATAGAACATAGAGCATAACTTTAAGTTTAATAACATTAATATTCTTCGTAAGGGCATTGTC
>JANQHY010000006.1 GCA_028282395.1 Gammaproteobacteria bacterium | reverse complement strand
GTTCAGGTACCATGTTTTCCGTAGCTTACATAATGAGGAATTATTAATGAGTGAAAATCAAGCAGTGATTTCTGTTGCTGAAGGAGAGTTTGAAGCAGTTGTGTTGCAATCCTCTATTCCAGTTGTTGTCGACTTTTGGGCAGAGTGGTGTGGCCCCTGCAAAGCTTTCGCGCCTGTATTTGAAGAAATGTCGTCAGATTATGAAGGAAAAGTTAAATTTGTTAAATTGGATGTTGAGTCTCACAATGATATTGCGGTAAAATATGATGTACGTGGTATCCCAACACTGATTTTGTTTAATAACGGAAACGATTTAGCAAGGAAGGTGGGTGCATTAACAAAGGCGGATCTTAAGGCCTTTATTGATAGCAATGTGTAAATATTTTTGTAAAAAAGTGGTGCAATTTTAACGTGCCTGATATAATATCCTCGCCGAACGAAAAATCGCTTTTTAAAAAATAATCGTTAATTATTTATGGTTAAATCTTAATTTCTATGAGTGGAGTGTCTACTTATGTCTACTAGTCTAGGTGAACTAAAAAAAATGCCGCCAGCCGAATTGGCTGAGATAGGTAAAAAACTGGGTTTAGAGAATATTAGAACCCAAAAGCAGAATATGGTATTTGCTATTCTGCAAGCACGGGCCGACAAAGGAGAAGATATTTACGGTGAAGGAGTACTAGAGACTCTACCCGATGGTTTTGGCTTCCTACGAACGCCTGAAGGCTCTTATATGGCTGGACCAGATGACATTTATGTTTCACCGAGCCAAATTCGCCGCTTCAGCTTACGCACCGGCGATACGGTAATGGGTAAGATTCGCCCACCTAAAGAGGGCGAACGCTATTTTGCGCTATTACAGGTCAATGAGATTAACTTTGAATCGCCTGAAGAAGAGAAAAACAAGATCCTCTTTGAAAACCTGACGCCATTATTTGCTAACGAGCGCCTTGTTCTAGAAAAAGGTAACGGCAGCACCGAAGATCTAACCGCACGTGTCATCGAATTAGTCTCGCCAATTGGTAAAGGCCAACGCGGACTGATCGTCTCACCACCTAAAGCAGGTAAAACGATGATGCTGCAAAACATTGCCCAATCGATTACTCATAACAATCCTGACTGTTATGTCATCGTCTTACTGATCGATGAGCGTCCTGAAGAGGTGACAGAGATGTCACGGACAGTGAAAGGTGAAGTGATTGCCAGTACGTTCGATGAGCCAGCACAACGCCATGTGCAAGTAGCCGAAATGGTTATTGAGAAAGCCAAACGTCTGGTTGAACATAAAAAAGATGTGGTAATCTTGCTTGACTCAATGACACGTCTAGCACGCGCTTACAACACGATTGTTCCAGCATCCGGTAAAGTTCTGACTGGTGGTATTGAAGCCAATGCGCTACAACGCCCCAAACGCTTCTTCGGTGCTGCACGAAATATTGAAGAGGGCGGTAGCTTAACAATTCTCGCTACTGCACTAGTTGATACCGGCTCTAAAATGGATGATGTCATCTATGAAGAGTTTAAAGGTACCGGTAATATGGAACTTCACTTAGATCGACGTCTGTCAGAAAAGAGAATTTTCCCAGCAATCAACATTAATCGCTCTGGTACGCGCCGTGAAGAGCTACTGACACAGGCACGCGAACTACAGAAATTGCGCATTATCCGCCGTCTGCTCAACCCCATGGAGGATGAACAGGCAATGGAGTTCATGATTAGCCGTCTTAAAAATACTAAGACCAATGAGCAGTTTTTTGAAGCAATGCAACGCTAACCCCTATGCTATATCGCCTAGGCGATATAGCAGCAGGATGACGAACAATTAATTGACACTACAGGTAGATGACGCTAGTATTGAGTCGTGGCGCAGGGCTGTTTAGTGCGGAGCAATCGAGGTTAAAGAGATGAAAGCAGTAATAAAACAATTAGCACTTTCTATTAGCGCTGCAGCGTTATGTATCGCGACAGTTCCCAGCTATGCCATCGACCTGAAAGAGGTTTACCATCAAGCAGTCAACAATGATCAAGAGCTAAGTCTCAGCTTAGGTGAATTACGTGAAACTGCTGAGCAATCGCCCAAAGCATGGTCATTTATACTACCGCAAATTGAGGCAACAGGAACAGGAAGCGTATCAAAAACCTATAGAAGCGGTGATAATGACATCCGTGACTTGCCAACCACGCGTCAACTTGATTATGGCATTACCCTTGAACAGACACTTTTTGACAGCTCAGCATTTAGCGGTCTCTCGGTTGCCCATCATAATATTCAAGCAGCCTATGCCGCATTTAAAGCTAGTCAGCAGGAACTAATCACCCGTACTATTAGTGCATACCTCAATGTATTGGAACAGGAAGATCTACTAAGCTATGCTGAAGCAGAAAAACGTGCCCTTTATGAGCAGTATCGCCAAGCCGATGAAAGCTTTAAAGTTGGCGTCACCACGATTACCGATGTGTATCAAGCTAAAGCCTTTTATGATGGGGCGGTATCAAAATACATTGCAGCAAAAAATGAGGTGGCAAATGCTTTTGAAGCATTAAGCGTTATTACTGGTAAAATATATAATCAACTAACACCGCTGAGTGAAAGCTTTCCACTCATCTCACCTAACCCAGCTAATATCAACCAATGGGTTAGCTGGACTAACAGGAATAATGCTACAATCAGACAGTACTGCTATCTGGCACAAGCCGCTAAAAATAATATCAGAGCACAATGGGGACAACATCTACCCTCTCTTACTGCTGATTTGAGTTATGGTGGCACACTCCAGGATGAGGCTAATGAGGACGACGATACGCTACGGACACGAACTCCATCAGCAGCAATAGAATTAAAGGTCCCAATTTCTAGCGGTGGCTTGATCAGTGCAGAGGTACGTGAAGCTGCGGCACAATATGAACAGGCGCAAGCTAACCTAGAACTTAATCGCCGCCAGGAAGTCGAAGCAGCGCGAAAAGCTTACTTAGCAATTGTCTCTGGCGTCAGTCAGGTTAAAGCAGATCTCCGCACAATTGTTTCCGATAAAAGCGCGCTCGATGCTACCGTAGAATCCTATAAAGTTGGCACACAAACGATGGTTGATGTCCTAGATGCTGAACAGAGACTTTATGAGGATTTGAGCACCTATGCGACCGACCGCTATACTTATGTCAATGCCATTATTAGCCTAAAAGAGGCTGCAGGAACACTGAATAGCAGTGATATCATTAAACTTAACAGCTGGATGACCAACGAAAATAGCAATGAATCAGCACTTGAGAGACTAAATCGATACATTAAAAATAATCAACAGAAAG
>JANQHY010000005.1 GCA_028282395.1 Gammaproteobacteria bacterium | reverse complement strand
TTCCCTGTAGCGCACGACCGATAATAACGCCAATAATGGTATGTGTCGAAGCAGCAACGACACTACCGAGCGCAAACAGACATAATCCAATGAAAATTACCCGTTTGCGGCCAATGATATCAGAGACTAGGCCAAACGGAATCTGCAAACAGGCTTGCGCCAAACCGTAAATTCCCAACGCCAAACCAATCAGAAAAGGGCTAGTGCCACGTAGGGTTTGTGCATAGACAGAGAAGACCGGCAGTATCATAAATAGGCCCAGCATGCGCGCTGAGTAAATCGATGCCAGTGACAGGGTACCACGCCACTCTTTATCGGACATTTTATCGTTATGCATCATAATATAGACTCTATTGTTGACAGTCTCACAACGGCGTGAGCTGATGCTGTTCTTAGCCGTACTTTAAGAGAATTTTGCTCCCCTGGCAAGAAGCTTGTTCCAGTTGGCCAGCCCCCTTATACTACAATTATGGTATTTCATAGAGGGAAACAAAATGTTCCGTGGAATGATTTCGTGGCTAGGCGCCTATTTTATTGCTCAAGATAGCTGTGATAAACAGCATCAATTTGCTCTGGCAAACTATGTTGGCCCGGACGGTTACTCTCAGCAAGTAAAACTGCTGCCCCATGATGCCAGCTCCTCTTACCGTACACTTTATCAGTCATTGCAAACCGAGAAGCCAGACTGTTGCGAAATTAGACCGTATACAAAAGTATCACCTGGCAGCTCAACCATGTGGTGGCCAAATAAAGGCAAGAAAGTCACTCTTGACCCCGATTTTTTTAACGAGAAGATCGCGCAACACTGCACCTGGCCATCAAGCGGCACCATAGGCAAACCAGAACGAACGCTTTACGAAAATTTCAAAAGCACGCTTAAACCCAATCAGCCGCCAGAATGTGAAGAGGAGGGGAGTTGCAGCGCTGCTGTCGCCCCATCGTAACGAACTTCGTCCTTTTTGCAGCGCTGCTGACTCTCGACTCTATTAGCTAAATAAGGTATAATAAATGAAAATTTAATGATCATAATCTGCCCATAGTCAGAACCATTATTGACATGACCAATATATCCACATGAGTAAATACGATGTCCGATAATAGCACCACAGAGGCACTAATAAAAAAAAGCTACCAGCTGATAGAACAATTTCTCGAAGCTTATAAAGCCGGTACGCTTGATCCTGCGCTATGGTCCGAACAGCTGCTTAATTTACAGAAAGTACTCTGGCACTACCATCGTCATGGCGATTTTATTGAAGGACACCAAGAGTTTCTTACTGAGGCCGAAGGGCTCAAACGTAAAACTGAGAGCCTAACCAAACACTCACTCGAGTCACTCTACCCCAAATTACACGCACACCCTCAAGAGTATAATGCTCTACTCTGCGAAATTTACTACCATATCAATCGTCTTTTACACCTCTGCAAAACAATGGAGCTGAAAAGCACATTAGTATTAGAAGAGCAGGCACTCACCCTAGAGCTGAAAAAGAGATATGAAGATCGTCATGACACGTTAAAGAGTATCGAGAAGTTACACCACCACTATCAGGAATATGAGTCTGTAACAGTCGAACAACAAGAGTTTACCGCTACTGAAACGCATCAAGGAACCTTCCAGCACCCCGTACTCCATGCACTCCCGCAATTTCAGCATGCGCTACACAAAGCTTTTGATGCAATAGAAAGATTGACCGCTCATGCTGAAGAAGATAACCCCGACTTGTCTGAACAGCTGATTCAGCAGTCTGAGATACAGCGTGAACAGTTGAATCAACTACTTGAGACCTATTTTTCTCTCTATGACGAAGAGTCCTTCAAACAGTTACTCGAATACCTAAGGCATTCAGCCCACCTATCGGAGGCAATCCATTATCAACACGAAGCGCATCATATTGAAATGGCCAAAGTGGAATTTCTCCATGCCTTAGTCGACCAACTTGAGCACCTTCTCGAAGCATTAGCACAACAAGAGGAGGAAATATTGCTTCTAAAGCAGCAACGACAGCACAACCGAGCCCAACAACACCAGGAAGCCAAGAAATCAGCAGAGATGGTGAAAGATTTTATTCACTTAGTGAATAATGCAGACCACTCCATTGGTGCCAAGGCGCTTAAACAGCATCTTAATAGCGTATCACCCGCCTTATTGAAAATATCGCCGCAGCGATGAAATCGCTTGCTATAGCCTATTGACAGCAATAGTAATTTCCCTTACTATGCCCCTCTCTTAAAAATTGACGAGAAGTGTAACGATGAAAAGAACTTATCAACCAAGTACAACTAAACGGGCGCGCACCCATGGTTTTCGCGCACGGATGGCAACTAAAGCTGGGCGTGATGTCCTCAATCGCCGCCGCGCAAAAGGGCGCAAACGGTTAACCGTTTCTGATAGATAATCGCGACTCTTGACCAGCAATACTAACGCCTTCCCACGTAGCTGTCGCCTGCTCAGTTCACGCGATTATCAGCAATTTTTCAAAGGAGTACGCAGAATCTATACGCGTCACTTCGTTATTCTCTATAAACCTAATCAGTTAGCCACTGCGCGGTTGGGGCTAGCAATCAGCAAAAAACGAGTTAAACGCGCCGTACACAGGAACCGGATTAAACGGGTGATACGCGAGAGCTTTCGCCACCACCAAACAATGCTGGCAGCACTGGATATCACCGTAGTCATGAGCAAAGAGGCTCGCAAAGCCTCTACTGCTCTGGTAAAGTTAGATCTTCGCAGTGAATTGGATAAACAATGGCAACAATTAAAAAATTTGTCACGCTAATGATGGTTACGCTAGTAATCCTCTACCGCTATACCTTAAGCCCACTGCTTGGCCCAAGATGCCGCTTCTATCCTTCTTGTTCATCCTATGCTGAACAGGCTATCCGCCAGCATGGCCCCGGACGTGGCATTTTTTTGGCTTGCCGCCGCCTACTGCGCTGCCATCCTTGGCATGAGGGTGGCATTGACAATGTTCCTGACACAACTAAATCATCGAGGTAATCAGAATCATGGATATCAAACGTATTGTTCTCTATATCGCTTTTGCCGTTGTTGCTGTTTTTCTCTGGCACACTTGGGAACGTGAATATCCACAACGTCTCGCCAAACAGGTCACTAGCGCACAGAAAGTTGCTAGCACAACAGCAACATCATCAGCGTCAGCTGGGAAAAAATCAGAACCAGCGGCAACGGTAGCTGCAATGACGCACGCCGCCAAAACTGCCGTTAAGGCAAGCCAAACCCCAAGTAACGAGCTGATTCATGTCACTACCAACCTTTACAACTTCGTCATTGACCCTAATGATGGTCGTGTCACCCAAGTGGATCTGAAACAGTACCCCGTCAGTCTACATTCAAAGCAGCCGTTCACACTATTAAATAATGATAGTGCTACGCACTATACTGCTGGCAGCTATCTGACCGGCATGAATGGTAGCAGTAATACACCGTTAAATTATACGAGTGCTAAAAAGGCTTACGTCATGCATAAAGGCGACAAACAGCTGAGTGTCGTACTGCAGGCAAAGAGCCATAATGGCTTACAGGTGACGAAAATTTTCACCTTCCATCCCAACTCCTACCTTGTTGATGTTGACTACCACATCACTAACCACAGCAGTCAGGCACAATCGACACACTTAGCCGTTGACATTGCCCGCGCCGCTGTTGCACCACCGCGTGATAAAACCTTTAGAATCCACGCCTTTTATGGCTTTGCCCTATCAACACCAGAGAAGCACTATCAGAAATATAAATTCTCTACACTCAGTAAAGAGTCTGTCAACCAGCAAGCCAAGGGTGGCTGGTTAGCGATGACCGAACACTACTTTCTTACCGCCTGGATTCCTGATCCAACATTGAGTTGGCACTATAGCAGTACAACCAACAGTGATGGTATCTATATCTTCACTGCACAGGGGCCGGCAAATCAGATCGCTCCACAAGCAACCGTTAATCTTAGCGCTAAACTTTATACTGGTCCGAAAATTACTTCGAGATTGAATGCTGCTGCACCCTATCTGAATATGACGATTGATTATGGTTGGCTATGGCCAATCTCACGGTTGCTATTTAAACTGATGTCGTTCATTCACCTCCTTGTGCATAACTGGGGCTGGTCAATCGTTATCACCACCGCATTAATTAAGCTCGCCTTCTGGCATCTGTCAGCAAAAAGCTATCGCTCAATGGCTGGAATGCGCAATCTGCAGCCAAAAATGGCAGCACTAAAAGAGAGTTGCGGCGATGACAAACAGCGTTTCAGTAAAGAGATGATGATGCTCTACAAACGTGAAAAAATTAATCCACTCGGCGGTTGTTTGCCGATTCTGGTACAGATTCCATTCTTTATTGCCCTGTATTGGGTACTAATTGCCAGCGTTCAGTTGCGTCAGGCACCGTTTATTTTCTGGATTCATGATTTGTCAGCTAAAGACCCATTCTATATCTTGCCAGTTTTAATGGGTGTCTCAATGTTTATTCAACAACGTCTAAGCCCGCCAGCAACCGATCCAACACAAGCAAAAATGATGATGTTCATGCCGGTA
>JANQHY010000252.1 GCA_028282395.1 Gammaproteobacteria bacterium | reverse complement strand
GATCGCCACTCGTTATGCAAAAAATGCCAATTCGTTCCTTGCGGCAGTACAATTTAGGGCCATGATGATGTGGTGTATAATTTGACGACACCCTCTAAGTGGAATTACTTTTTTCAAAATAGCTACGATGGCGTGATCAGCGAATTAGCTACAGCTAGAGTAGTTATAATCAATAGAATCCATGCTGTTGAAATGCCTTACATTAAAGATGAGTTTTCATTACTTGAAAACAATACTAAGATGAATAAAACATTTTTTGATAATGCTCATAAGTTAAGAATGACAATGCTAGACTCACATGTTAAAGGCAATATACGACGTTATAAAAATTATCCAGTCGTGATTGATTTCGATTTAGTTGAGTTTTACGAGCCATATGACTTAGACTATAGTCCTATATACGATATGTCGGAAATGGATGAGCTGGGCATTTGCACATATTAGGCAATCAAAAGTGAAGGAAATGATATGACATCTATTTCAGCAAACAGCGTAAAAGAACTAACGTGGCGAGGATTGGTTCTTGCTTGTGTACTTACCGTATTATTTACAGCCGCTAATGTTTATCTAGGCCTTAAAGTGGGTATGACATTTGCAACTTCAATACCGGCTGCCGTTATATCAATGGCCATATTACGAACATTTCGCGATAGTAATATACTCGAAAATAATATTGTACAAACGATTGCTTCATCAGCAGGCACTATTTCCGCTGTTGTTTTTATTTTACCTGCACTGGTTATGATCGGTTTTTGGAAAGGATTTCCTTTTTGGCAAACATTCTTACTATGTAGCATCGGCGGTGTTTTAGGGGTTATGTTTACTATCCCATTACGCCGGGCATTAGTAGTTGACAGTGATTTACCATACCCTGAGGGTACGGCTGCTGCTGAAACGTTAAAGGTAGGCAGTAGGCAAAGAGAAGGTACACAGGCAAATATTGGCTCACCTATTGCAGATATTACTATCGGGACAGTTTTATCTTTTTTGTTTGGCTTGTTTAGTAGCGGCTTTAAATTATTATCAGATGGCATTTCTTATTACGGGAAATTAGGAAATATCTACACGGGAACAGGCTTTCAATTATCATTTGCACTGATTGGGGCAGGTTATTTAATTGGCATTCGCGTGGCCATAGCACTACTTATTGGTACCGTTATTAGTTGGGTATTTGCCGTTCCCATACTGGCAGGCCACCTACTAGCGCATAGTCAAACTGCATCTGACTATGTAATGTCAATCTGGGCAACAAAAGTTCGCTATATTGGTGCCGGTACGATTGGTATTTCAGCTTTATGGGCCATTTTGGTGTTATTAAAACCCGTTTACTTAGGTTTTAAATCATCTCTTGCCAGTATGAGAAAATATTCACAGGGTGGAGCAAGTGCAGTACCCTTGCATGAACGCGATATTCCCATAGTGTGGGTATTAGTTATATCCTTATTTTTAGGGTTACCTCTGATGGCACTTTTTGGCAAATTTATTGCAGACTATAATGTCAATTATAATGCTGGCTTTGTCATCGCTTTGGTCGTATCTTGTGCTTTTGTTGCACTATTGATGGGTTTCCTTGTCGCGGCAGTCAGCGGATATATGGCAGGTCTTGTGGGTTCATCTAACAGCCCTATCTCAGGTATTGGTATTTTAGCAATTATTGTCGTTTCACTATTTTTGTCTTACATCTTCAATAATGTCACCACGGTTGATCATGTTGTACATACCAAATTCATTATTGCCTTAGCGATTTTTACTACTTCCGCTATTTTCAGTGCGGCTTGTATTTCAAATGACAATCTCCAAGATCTCAATACAGGTCATTTGGTTGGCGCAACGCCTTGGAAGCAACAAATCGCCTTAATCTTTGGGGTTGTTGTGGGCTCACTGGTGCTTACCCCAGTTTTAAATATACTGTATCACGCCTATGGGTTTGTAGGTGCATTGCCTGATCCTGGAATGGACCCAAAACACGCTTTAAGCGCACCACAAGCAACCTTAATGATAGCAATTGCCAAAGGCATTATTAGCCATCACATGCATTGGAACATGATTTTATTAGGCGTTGTTATTGGTATAGTTTTTTTACTATTAAACGGTATGATCTTAAATAGAAAAGCATTACACTTATCCGTACTGAGTATCGGTATTGCTATTTACTTACCGCCTGAAATCAACATTCCTCTAATTCTTGGCGGTATACTTAACTATATTGTAAAACGTCGATTAAAGAAGGGAAAGTCACGTGTTTATACAGAGCGATGTGGAACGTTATTTGCCTCCGGACTCATTGTAGGTAGCTCTATCTTTGGTATTGTATTAGCTGTGTTAATTGGTATTGTGGAAAATCAATCACCGCTTGCATTAGTGGGCAATCACTTTGTCGCTACAGCGAATATTTTAGGCGTTGTTGTATTTGCCTTAATTTGTATTTACTTTGTTCGTTATGTTTTAAAGACACAAATCAAAGTCAAGCAACAATTGAATAAGGGTGGATCTTAAAAAAATTTAACAGACCGTATATGGGCCTGATGTTGTCGTCAACTCCTTTTTCTTGTGTTAGAAAACTATCCGAATTTTCAGGCTTACTCCAGCATAGGCTGGCGTGCAAGACCAACCTTCAAAACTGGTCATGTATCCCTAACAAACTGTAAGTAGAAGGTCTTGCGCAAGTATGTTAATGTGCTTGCGCTCCAGCAGAATAAATATATAAAGTCGGGGATCCATAGCGATTTATATCAGATCCGGCAATGATAGTGTTTGGAGCCACCTTCAACATAGATGTAATTTTTCTATTAACCCCTAAGCCCTTGTTCAAAGGCTCCCATTGCTTTCCACCATTTTTACTAACATAAATATCGCTTTGATTTCCAAATGATCGAGTAGCCACGTAAAGATTGTTCCCATCTGAAACTAATTTTTCCACAAATAAACTGTTAAGTCCTTTATTAACTTTGTGCCAAATATTATTTCTAAATACAAGAACACCGCCGCGATAATTTTTGTCACTTATATAAAGATTATTATTATATAATGCAAAATTTACAGTACTTCCTCCTGTACTATACCTTCCCAAGCGATGCCAGCTTATACCTAAATCTTCACTTTCATAGATACCGTAGGCGTATAAGCTAATATATAATTTTCCATTACTAGCATAGAGGCCATTGATGCGACTATCGTAAGGCAGACTTCTGTTTTTGTACCAAGAATCTGAAAAACTTGACAACTCATAGAGTCCTGAATTTGTAGCAGCAAAAATATGATTGCCAATATGGGTTAAAGAATAAGCTAAGAGCCTTGTGTTTTTCAATGCATTATCAATAACTTCACTATGCAAATAGCTCCAATATTTTTCATTTCTCTTTATTTGATATAGGCCATGACTATATGTGCCAGCGTAAAGTCCGTTCAAAGTTCCCTTTATAGTAGAAATATCTGTTACATTTCCACCTAGGCCATCTATAAGGCTTTCCCAAGCCTGTTTTCTATCTTCATATTTATAAATTCCACATCTATGACTGCTGCCAATATATATTGAAGCTCCGATATGAGTGATAAGAT
>JANQHY010000216.1 GCA_028282395.1 Gammaproteobacteria bacterium | reverse complement strand
GGTTAAATAACATCAAAGCTTGATGTACAATATTTAACCATGCTGTCACCCATGTGAGGTAACAAGTGTTACCCATGTGCCTTCCTCATACACAAGCCGCGGGACGACGGCGGGAACGCGGGACGACGAGTTTGCGGTCGCGGGACGACGATTTTTCGAAGCCGCAGGACGACGGGTTAATCGAATGAATCAGTTTTTTTTATACGGCGCTAATATTTCATCTTTTAATTGCTCAAGGGTAATTTCACCATTAATTACCCTCTCTAATTCTCGGCAGAATGCTGGATCAGGTTTCATCCCTGCCAAATCAGATACTGCTAGTGACTCTTCAATTCTTTCTCGCATGGTCTCACGATCAATGGTTTCATTAGATTTCGGCGTCGATTTGGTCATATTAGTCCCCTCTCATTTAAACTCAAATGTAACTACTCGCACCCCCGTCATTGCGAGCGTAGCGAAGCAATCCAGCCCCAACGTCACACTCAACCATGTTGCTGGATCGCTTCGTCGCTACGCTCCTCGCGACGACAAGGTTGAGCAGTTACACTCAAATTATAACAACTATCACCAGAAGTCTCACCCATTTTCTTCTCCTTTAATGATCAAAATATTGACATATTTTATATAAAACTATCAGATAGTTATAGAACTTGACGCTATTCACGACTACTTTAATAATAATCGCTTAATATTTATCTCTTACTCTAAATGTAAGAATAAATTTATTTAAAGGTAGGTTAAAATGAATAGTTGGAAGAATAAAAGGCGTGCATATAGTGATAATATCGCTACACAGAGTCTTGATCAAAACCCATTACAGATCAGTCTTGATAATAGCCGTAAATTTTCAGAGCGGTCTTCGAATATTAGTTATGACTACATTGTTACCTGCAATAACAAGCAGACTATACCTGAAATCGGCAAAAAGAAACTTGCGAAATATACACTAATAGGTGGATTTGCCGGTACATTGGTGACAGCGTTAGGAGGAGCAACCATTGCCGCAATTGCTTGTGGAACGGTTACAGCAAAAACTATTGCAACAATACTATTGGGGGCATTGGCATTTTCAAACCCAATTTTAGGTGGCGTTATTGTCGCCGGATTAATTGTTGGTGGTTTAGTTGGTTATGCTTTATGGAAAAGAAAGAAAAATGGCGTAGAAGAGTATAACCGCTATGTGAAGAGAAATGAGCAAACGGTTGGAATAAGGGATGGCAAGATGCAACTACTGCATAGTCGAGTGGATTCGACAGATAGTTTTTTTGTCACACATTGCGGCAGTAATGATGAAACACCCATAGAAGATCTAACACCTAACTAATTATATCTTCTACCACGGCACCTCAATGCCGTCAAAACCGATAAAGGCACCGTTGTTATATTGATCTGCCTGATTCATGACACCTACCATACCATTGACACTTGTTTCCACATCGATCAGAGCTTTAGGGCCACCCATCGAGGTTTTTACCCAGCCAGGGTGCAGGATGAGCGTTTTAATTCCTAGTGCTTCACTATCACGGCCGAATGAAAACATCATGGCATTTAAGGCTGCTTTACTGCCGCGATAAACATAACGGCCACCAGAACGATTATCAGCAATACTGGATACTTTACTAGTGATCGCAATAACTAGACGCTCTTCACTATGTTTAACCGATTCGACTAGGTGTGTTGCCAGTGCGACGGGTGCAAAAGCATTTGTTTGAAACGTTTTATACATATTAGCGGGAGTCAGTGGTTCCAATCCAACCTGTCTTTCACCATAAATTGCCGCAGAGAGAATCAAACGGTCGATGCTTCTCTCTTGCATTTCTGCTGCTAAGACAAAAATTTGGTTGTCATCAGTAACATCAAGAGGCAAAATTTCTATTGCTTCCCCTGCTGTTTTCAGCGCTTGCAATATATCGGCTTTATCAGGCGTACGACAGGTGGCGATTACGTGGTAGCCATCTTTAAGGTGGCGTTCGACGAAACCCAAGCCGATGCCACGATTAGCGCCGGTAATTAGCACTGACTTTTTCTTCATTTCATTCCCCTGTCCCATATTTCAATAGTGTAATGGTAACCCTATCCATGTCTGAAATCCATGCTCTACATTGATCTACACAGAAACTGCATTACTCAACGGTAACTGATTTAGCTAAATTACGTGGTTGATCAACATCCGTGCCTTTGATCACTGCAACATGATAAGCAAGAAGCTGTAATGGGACAGTATAAACAATGGGTGCCAGTAGATCGTCAACTTTAGGCATAGTGAGGTGGAGATTTTTACTCAGTTGATCAAGGTTAGCATCACGATCGGCAAAAATAATTAATTGACCGCCACGCGTCTGCACCTCTTGCAAGTTAGATTTAAGTTTCCCTAGTAATGCATTATCTGGCGCAACAGCAATGACCGGCATATCCTCATCAACTAATGCTAATGGTCCATGCTTAAGCTCACCAGCCGGATAAGCTTCGGCATGAATATAGGAGAGCTCTTTTAGTTTCAGTGCTCCCTCCATGGCTACGGGGTATTGGCTGCCACGACCAAGAAACAAGCAGTGCTGTTTATGGGCGAAATACTCTGCCAGACGGGCAATTTCACTATCAAGTTGCAACACCTGCTCGATTCTTTCCGGTAGTTGGTTTAATTTTTCTATTAATTTCTGCTCTTTCTCTTGGCTTAAGCCGTTTAGTTTAGCTAAGTTTATTGTTAATAGAAGCAGTGCTACCAATTGCGTGGTAAACGCTTTTGTTGATGCAACGCCAATCTCTGTCCCAGCATGGGTTAGAAAAGAGAGTGCTGATGCACGCATCAGCGAACTTTGGCTAACATTGCAGATAGCGAGATTTGTCAAATAAGGCAATTTTTTTGCTTGATTGAGAGCTGCCAGTGTATCAGCAGTTTCCCCTGACTGTGAAATTGTAATAAACAAAGTATTATCTGAGACAACTGCATGGCGATAGCGAATTTCGCTAGCAATTTCTACCTGGCAGGGAATTTTGGCAATCTCTTCAAGCCAGTAGCGTGCAACCATTGCTGCATGATAGCTAGTGCCGCAGGCAACTATCTGTACCCGCTCAACATTTTTAAGTCTCTGTTCAGCATCGCGGCCAAAAGCATCAACAATGACATTCTCACGGTCAAGGGCACTGTTTATGGTTGCAGCGATTGCTTGAGGCTGTTCATTAATCTCTTTCAGCATATAGTGGCGGAATTTGCCACGATCGTTGCTACTATTTTTTATTTTCTCTTTCTGTACAGGGCGTTTAACAATTTGGTTATTTTTGTCATAGATAGTGACCTTATCACAACGAATATCAGCAATATCACCATCTTCAAGGTAGATAAAGCGATTGGTAGCGGTTAACAGTGCAATCGGGTCTGAGGCAAGGTAGTTCTCATTTTTGCCTAAACCAATGACTAATGGGCTGGCAAGACGCAGAGCAATCATACGTTCTGGTTCGTGGCGGCTGATAATTGCCAGTGCATAAGCGCCGTCAATTTGCTGACGAACGTTTAAAGCGGCTTGTAGTAGATCACGCTGTTGTTGCCAGGCTTGATCGATTAAATGTGCCACAACTTCGCTATCTGTATCAGAAGTAAAGTTAACGCCTTGCTGCTGAAGGGTAGCTTTCAGTTTCTGGTAGTTTTCAATAATACCGTTATGTACTAACGCAAACTCATTATCACTGCTGTTGTGGGGGTGTGCATTTCTCTCACAGGGTTCGCCATGTGTTGCCCAACGGGTATGCCCGATACCGAGGTTGCCGCTGATCGGTTGTTGGTTAAAGGCTTGCTCCAAGTCAGCGATTTTACCTTTGACACGGATACGCTCAATTTGCTCTGCTTCATTAAGGAGTGCAATCCCAGCAGAATCATAACCGCGGTACTCTAAACGGTT
>JANQHY010000211.1 GCA_028282395.1 Gammaproteobacteria bacterium | reverse complement strand
AGTTAAATAATCGACCAAGAAAAACCTTGGGCTATTTAACACCAGCAGAAATGTGGCATAATCTAAAATAGGTGGTTGCACTTACAACTTGAATTCGCCGTAGGCGGACTCAACTCCACCCGTGATAATCGTAGTTATCACGGTTAAGCCTTGTTATATTTCCACTTCTCGGGCCTATGCTTATCTAATTTTTCAAATATCGGTCGAATCTCTTTGCTGCTAACAGAAATATATTTCTGCCACGCCTCTTCCTCACCATGCGGATATCCCCACAGATTAACAAGACATGAGCGTATCATCCCTATCAGGAAAAAAAGGCCCCTCTACCGTTGCAATTAAACATTGCTTGACTATGATTATTTCATCATTTCTTAATAAAGAACTAATTTCTCTATTCATAAAATATCATTTCTTATTATTCAGATATTTATAGTTGGGCTTAAATCGTTCAATTGCATAGTCAGTATACATAATAGGTGGAAACTGGGGAGATCGTTGTTCATCAACACAGGTAGGTAAGACTTCAATCATAGCATGCACATTAGGGTCAAAGAAAAAAGGAATAGAATAGCGATCCTGTTGTGATTGTAATACTCGATGGATACTCGACTGGTAGGTGCCATTACTCCAACGATGCATCAAATCTCCAGCATTTAGGATTAAGGCGCCAGGAATATGAGGAACAGATATCCAACCTTTTTTCGGGTGCTTTACTTCTAATCCACCAATGCTATCCTGAGCAAGTATAGTAAGGAAACTAACATCCGTATGTGGCGCTATGCCAAATTCATCATCTTCTGCGCAACCTCCAGAATAACGATGTAATCGTAGGAAATAAGTTGGATTTTCAAAAAAACTGCCTAATGCATGAGCATCCAAGCCACATGAAACTGAAAATACTTCAACTAATTTGGAGGCTAAGGCTGTCATGACATCTCTATAAGCATGCATGGTAGTTTTTAGATTAGGCATCTCTTGCGGCCATTGATTAGGGCCTGCACAGTAACTCACTGTTTTAAAATCAGGATGATCTTCCGCTACTTCATTCATCATGATAAATGCTTCAAATACATTCGGTTTTCTTGAAGCGCCCTGTGTAGATACATTTAGTTGAGAAGCCTGGGAAGGTAAATAGCCACGAAAGCCGCTATTTTGCACAATCTTCATCTTAACGTTTAGGGGTAAGTTATGAAAGTCTATTGCTGCCTGAAACATATCGTCGAGAAGCTTATCAGGCACCTGATGATTAATAATATAAGCAAACCCGACATCTTTAAACTTTTGAGCAAATTCATTTGCAATAATTTTCACTCCATTAGGATCTTTCCATAAAGGGCTTAAGTCAATTAATGGTATACTGTGCTCTTCTGTAGTGCTCATACTGATACTCTCGTTATTAGTTGTTATGAAGTGGGTGATCCTAACATAAGCTTATGGATTTAGCAAGGATTATGTTCATATATTGCACAATATTTATATCCCTTTGATAAATTGTGAATTTCTGAAGCTGCCAAAGGTGCGCAGCACTCTTTTTTCCTCGAAATAATAATTGACCCTATATCTCAACAGACTTAGAATTTCATATAATGTATAACATTATATGATAAACATGGGATAAATTAAAAATGACAAAGCTAACTGGTCAATGCCTCTGTGGTGCCATTGCATATGAAATAAATGGCCCAATTGGATCTATTATTAATTGCCATTGTTTGAAGTGTCGACGTTGGCATGGTTCAGCGTTTAGAACACGTTCCGCAGTTAAAAGCAAAAACTTCAAATTTTTAAAAGGTGAAGAGAGTTTATCAAAGTACCACTCTTCAGAACATGTGGTGAAAACTTTTTGTTCGATATGTGGCTCTAACTTAATTAGTATTTTGGAGAATAATCCAGACTATATTGGTCTACCAATAGGTGGACTTGAACAAGACCCTGGCAATCGCCCTTCAATGAATATTTTTGTTGATTCAAAAGCTCCCTGGTATGATATTACCGATGGATTACCTCAATACTCTGAATGGCCAGATGGTGGACCTGACTCTATCCGCACTAATGAAAACGATAAATAATAACAGCAAACTACCGAGTTTACTGTGCAATCTGGTGACTCATGCTGGAGTCTTGCAACACAGACAATTGGCCCTAACAACAATAATCTAAATTCACCCTGGTGTTATTGGGATAATCAATTGTTTACTAAAATTAAGGTATAATTTTTATGATGGCCAACTTTTGGCGAATAATTGGCATAATAATACTAATAGCCATTGGACTATTTGTGCTTCTTACCTGGCATAATATTGATTATGCTAGAAAGCATTTTCATCAAATGAAAATTGTCGTCAATAATATTGCTAAAATGGACAAACAGGTTCGTCATTCCTGCATTAATCGCCATTATAACCAGTTACTTAAACAATTAGAAACTGTAGAAAAGAATCACCATGAGCTTAATAGACAAGTAACTGCTCTAGGCAAGCTTATTGGTTTTGATACTTATCAAACCTTAATAAGTAGTGGTGCTGCGTGGAATAATCCTACCTATCTTATGATTTATCAAAAACAACCTGAGCGCTGTCATCAGTTTCTACCAAATAGTAGCAATATTAATGAATGGCACAATACTGTTATAAAAGAAATTAACCGCGACAGTAAAAAACAAGCGTCCATTATTGGTGGGCTAACTGAAATCTTTCTACAAAAAAAACATCGACAATACCCTACTCTATTTGATTAATAAGTTTTATTAAAAATATCATAAGCTTATATGAAAAGAGCTTACTTTCTTGGGTACCGGCTCTATCTTTTATAAGATTTTTGCAAGCGATCATGGACTATGATATAGTCCAAATTATATTTTTTATGTAGTTAAAGGTGTATCTCTGATTAATATGGAATAGACTCTATGGCTTATTCAAATATTGCTAACAATTCAATCATATCCAGTGAAAAACTGCATTACATGGCTAAGGAATTCCTTGATGTCTTTATGGTTGTAGGCCAATTACTTGATACTTCTAAAGACTATAAACAAGATGACAATATCACAACGGTCAAAATATTTTGTCAATCATTTGAAGATAGGATTAATTCAATAGTTGCTGAAGATCTAAAAGCTATTATCAAACACTCGCAATCTTTTAAAGTATTAAAGAGTTTTATTTACAATGAAAGTCTTAATGATAAGAAAACTTTTTTAAATAAAAATGCAATCGAAGATCTTCAGCCACTAATGCAAAATTTTTGCCTATATTTAAAACGGGCAATCCATCTTTATTTTCTGCCTTATGAGCTGCTTGAACCTTTAGACAATGTAAAGCCAACATCTCGTGATAAATCATCCAAACCATTAGGAAATATTATTAACTATAACAAAACATTGCAATCTATTTTTCAAAAAAATGAAGGAAATAATTGGATAGACAATAATTATGATTCAGCTATTACTGCAGATTTAGTATATTCTTTTTATGGACAATACACTAAAGAATTCACTAAAGACTTTTTAATTGACCTATATAAATACCATTATGTATCGGCTTTTCTTCAAGCAATAATGATGTTAGAACAGGCTGCTCTACTGAAGGAGAAATACTTTAATATCATCGCAGATACTTTTAGAGGAAATGGCAAAGATAATATTAGCTTCGGCGGAAATCCAATTATTTGTGCAAACATTATTATCATTTTAGATGAAAACCATCTTATTAATAAGATTGACTTATCGGAATTTTTTAATTCTAATTTTATTAATCCAGTTTTTTCTGCCTCCTTAGAAGCATTAGCACAAGCAAATAAGTTAGATGAAAACAATTTTAAACTAATTAAAGAAAAACCAACTTTATCTTTTCATCTTGCTTATAATATGGATGCAATAGTCACAAAAAATAAGCACTCTCAAGCAGATCTGAATAAACTTCGCTGGTTTATGATGATCACTCATCATAACAGCCTATTAACGATTTCTCTTGCTAACGATTTATGTGAAATCGTCGATGTTATTAAATATGTCGATGGTTCAATTTCTATTCCACTCTCTATTGCTGTAATCATTATTAACTGTTTAGAGCTAAAAGATATTGGATTATGTAGTGGCGTCAGTAACAATGGTTTTATTAGCAATGACTCTATTATGCAAGCCGTTGTTGAGCCAAAACACCCTTTTTATCAAAATATGGACCCTCCTGATATCAAAGAAAAAGATCAAGAAAAGTGGATAATAGAGCTAAAAAAGAGAACGAAATGGCGAGCAAAAATTGATGCTCATTATTATTGTTGGGGTTTAATTGATAATACCACCATATCTCTCTTAAAAACCTCTATTATAAATGGAATATCAAAGAGTAATAACTCAGATATATTGCTAGAAATCATTTTGAAACGTCATGAATTCTACAATAAATTTACAACTATAAATAAACAGGGACAGATAAACTGTATGATTATGGAGATTCAATTAATTATAAAATCATATGCTCAATCCCCCAATTCATTTGATAATAAATTCATCTCTAATCCTAATTTCAGAGAAAACTGTAAAAATATAGTTTGCCCTCCTTATAGGCAAAATAATAAGCGCAAAAATAGTGACTCTTTATCAATATCCGCAGAATCAGATAATAGCAATACCAACATAGAAGATATATACGATGTTATTAATAGAAATAATTATGAAGAAAATCAGGAGAAATTAGCTGTAGAAGAATTCATTAATCTTCATAAAAAGGAACAGTATTATTTTAAATGGAGTTTTTGCTTCTTTACCATTAGTCTAAGAAAACATTTCTGCTCTTATTGGAAAAGCAATTATGAAAATGTCAATATTAATGAAATTGTAAACTTAGCTGTTGGCACTTACAGTAACCCACGATACTGTTTTTTTGGGACAAGCAATAGTGGCTCTACAAGTCGCGATATATTAAAACATGCTAATGTTGATATTGATGAATTACAAACTCAAAGTAAAACGAATGAGGAGATAAAGCAGATGGTAATCACTGGATTAATATCGCATCGTGGTGCTAGGCAAATGACTTAATAATCTGGAAGATAATCGCACACTATTTCTATTGCTGAAACAATAGACATTATTACTATAAGTGCTGTTTCTTCTTATTCAAATGGTAAGTTAATGCCATAGCAATACAATCTGATAGCTCACTGATTGGAACCTTATCATTCTCGTTAAAAATAATGCTTCTATTTCCCTCGTAAGTAAATAGATCCCCATAAACTTGTTTAAATCTTTCGATTAATATCGTTTTGCAATTAAAATAGATCGCATATTGATTAGGTTTAGCTTTCTTCCAGTCAATTCTTATTGTACTTCCACTACGTGTCTGAGAGGTAATATAGCTTGGTTCTCCCCATTTGAGTGTCTCTTCAATCTCACCTACCTCTTTTATATTAGCTGCCGTTTTAAAGATAAGCTGCCGAATAAATATAAGCCTTTTGCGGATATTCTCTGGATAAGAGGAAAATTTCTCTGCTACTGCCCTATTCTGAAAATTCTCTTGCTTGGTCATCTCTATTACTCAGAACGTGCCATCTGTTGGCAAAACAACTAAATCCTTAATACAAATCCGCTGCGGAAGACTGACATTTATCAATAGGCATCTCTCTTAACTTACCAATATTTGCAATACCGGCATTATTGATAATGCACAATACGTGCCCAATTCCTGTGCTTGCGCCAGTATCCGCCACTAGAGGTTTGTTTATGCTCATGAGCCCTCCTCCTAGTTAGTCTATCTAATAACTATCTATTAGTGTGGCCTGGCTGCTGCTCATCAAATTCACTTGGGAATAGCAAAGGTTTCTCGCTGTTCAAAGAATAAGGGTCATGAGAAGTAAATTCATGAATATCACGAAAACCACGTGATGTTACTGCAATGATTGTCTCACTGGTATCTTGACACATATAGGGCACCGGCGTTGCTTCAGAACCGCTGTTAGGAAGGTAGTAACCAATCGCTTGACCATCCGTCGTTTGGAAAGAGATATTATCCATTTGCCATTCGCTAGCAACAGTGATTTTAGTTTTACACCATTGAATCGGTGGTATCGCGGTAGCACAAACAGAAACTGAACTTAATAATCCAACTAATAATAGACGCTTTAACATAAGATTTTTCCTAGATTGATATTTTATCTGCTATTAACTGTAATCAATTATTTGTCAGAAGGCAAATGGGAAATATTTGATGCTAACTGTAAGAATTACTGTAGAAATACAACACAGTTTATGCTAACCTACTTTAATATTGAATTAGTAACAAGGGCTAAGGGAGACCGTAATCATGTCTATTAAAAAGAAACTGATGGTTTTATTATTGTGTACATTGTCAACACCCGCCTGGGCGGCTGTTCTAAAGCAACTTCCTGGTTGTGATGGTTATAGCATGACACTACGTAGTGAAGGTTTTAATAAAAATAACAAGATTTACTATATGATGGAAGCAACTTCACCTGATAATCCTGATCGTTATGCTGCTATAGCAGTTGGAGCAGCGGAAATAGTAAGTACGCGTAATGGCCTATGCCAAGTAATTGCTGAAGCAAAGCAAAAGCATAAATCTTAATAGCATTAATTTGTGAAATTTATGAACATTTCTTCTATTGGTCCAGCCGTATTAATATTATACGGCT
>JANQHY010000210.1 GCA_028282395.1 Gammaproteobacteria bacterium | reverse complement strand
GAATATAAGCATCACGCACAGCTTGTTTCACTTGAGTATATGAGCGTAATTTCCCTGGTTGTATAGCAATCAGTTTTATCAATGCCACACCTTTGTCAGTATCAATTGGCGGGCTAATTTGTCCATTATGTTTCAAAGAAAACAAAGCAGCATGAACTACGTTTTGCCCTTTGTGCCAACTGATCCAATCAAGTGGTGTTTGGGAGAGAATAATGTGTTGACTACCCAATTCATGTTGTATTTGGTTTAAAGGTTTGTTTTGCGCCCAATCGGTAGCAACTTTTTTTGCTACAACCATTAATTGTACCTTGGATATACCAAGCAATGAAGAAACCAATACCATATCGCCTTTGCGTTTACCTGGAAAATGAAATTGATTTGAGTGGTTTTGATAATAGTTCATCAAATCAGTCTCAGTAGGGTTAATAGTTTTTTTCACAGCATTAAGACTAAGGTCAATATAGGCAACCTTAGTACGCTCTGTGGTCATAAAATCTTGCTTGTGTGTCTGATAATAGTGTTCAATTTCAGTATTTGATGGGTGGGCATGAGCACGAAAATCACGGGCAGGAATAATATGGTAGCTGACATCACGCTGTTGTGCTGCCAATCTGGCAAAATGCTGTGCTTCATTAGGTAATATAAATTGAGACAACATAATACCACGCATAAGTTGTGACACCATCAGTTCTTCAAGTAAACTTTTTTGGAACTCCTGTTCGTTCATCCCCATAGACTGCAAATAGGCCTGTAACAAACGCGGATCAAACTTCCCTTTGGACTGAAATGCCGGCAGTTGATAAACCAAAGTATTGACAGCTTGCTGGCTGATTCCCATCCCCAGGTTGTGTGCTTGCTGCATCATCAGCGCTTTATCAATCAACTGTTTTAGGGCCTCTCGCTTTAGTATGGCTTGTTCTGTAGCTGATGGTGCCGATAGACCTGCTTTCTGTTTTAAGAAGTAATACATACTTTGAAAGCGATAATTCGGAATATTCTGACCATTCACTGTAGCCACTGCACGCTCTGATGGGATTGTTCCGGTTAAATAGTAGCTAATACCCCACAAGCCAAACATCAAAATCAAAAGGATAATAATAACCCACATAATCCAGCTTTGTGCTTTCTCACGAATCGACAGTAGCATAATACTCTCTTTTAATTTTCAAAAATTCAGCGCTTCATTTTATACGCCATTGTGACTAATAAAAAAGGCGCACAAGGCGCCTTTTATCGTAGATAAGCAAAAGCCTATTGAATGCTATCTTTAAACGTTTTACCAGCACGGGAGCTTGGGACATTTGCTGCAGCAATTTTGATTGGATCGCCCGTACGTGGATTACGGCCATCACGCGCTGCACGCTTCTTAACGCTGAAACTACCAAAACCCACCAGATTAACTGTATCATCACGCTTAAGTGATTTAATCACTTCTTCAACAAAAGCGTCAAGACAACGACCCGCAGTTGCTTTTGAAACATCCGCTTGAGCGGCGATTGCATCGATTAATTGAGCTTTATTCACAGATTTACCCTCTCTATTGGTTACCTTGCTAATTACAATATCACCTGACATTCAGTGATGCAATCGTTATACCAACGCCACTTCACTAGTGTCAAGAGCTATACTAGCCTTCTTGGCTATAAAAGTACGATTAATCGAGATTAACCGCTCTTTTTGCTTCATAAAAGAAGACTTTAACCAGTCTAGACTGCTTTTTTAGACTTGTCACCCTTTTGTGCCTTTTTTGTTGCTTTAGAGAGTGCGATGTCTAAAACCTCATCAACCCATTGCACTGGCTTAATTTCTAATGAACCAATGATATTGGATGGAATTTCCTTCAAATCCCGTTCGTTCTCATGAGGGATAATCACAGTTTTAATTCCACCACGATGGGCTGCTAATAATTTTTCTTTCAAGCCACCAATCGGCAGCATTTCACCGCGTAACGTGATTTCACCAGTCATGGCTACGTCAGCACGCACAGGTGTCTTACTTAAGACTGAAACTAAAGCGGTACACATTGCAATACCAGCGCTAGGGCCGTCTTTGGGAGTGGCACCTTCAGGTACGTGTATATGTAAATCGACCTTCTCATAAAAGTCTTCTGCAATGCCATATTCTTTAGCACGGCTTCTGACGACACTGATGGCTGCTTGAATAGATTCCTGCATCACGTCACCAAGCTTACCTGTACGTAGGGTTTTCCCTTTTCCTGGCACGGCAATGGCTTCTATTTTCAGTAGCTCCCCACCAACTTCAGTCCAGGCCAGACCGGTAACTTGCCCAATTTGGTCAGCTTCATCAGCACTACCAAAGCGAAAGCGCTTCACACCAAGGTAATCTTCAATATTCTTGGAAGTGACACTGACTGTTTTTTTGTTCTTGGCTAATGCCAGTTCTTTTACCGCTTTGCGGCAAATTTTAGCAATTTCACGCTCCAGCCCACGTACTCCTGACTCACGCGTATAATAATGCACAATGTCAGTTATCACGCTCTCATCAATCTTCAATTCCTTATTTTTAAGGCCGCAGAGCTTAAGATGTTTTGGCATAAGGTATTGCTTAGCAATATGCCGTTTTTCATCTTCAGTATAACCAGCTAAACGAATCACTTCCATCCGATCCAGCAATGGTGCTGGAATATCCAGTGAATTAGCTGTTGCGACAAACATCACATCAGATAAATCATAATCCACTTCCAGATAATGATCGTTAAAACTATTGTTTTGTTCCGGGTCTAATACTTCTAATAATGCAGAACTTGGATCTCCACGAAAGTCCATTGCCATTTTATCAATCTCATCGAGCAAAAATAATGGATTACGCACGCTTACTTTAGAGAGTTTCTGGATGATTTTACCCGGCAATGAACCTACATAAGTTCGGCGATGACCACGGATTTCTGCTTCATCACGCACACCACCCAAAGCAATACGCGCAAACTTACGCCCTGTTGCCCTGGCAATGGAAGCGCCCAATGAAGTTTTACCGACACCTGGAGGTCCAACTAGACATAGTATAGGGCCTTTAATTTTTTTCACACGTTTTTGTACTGCTAAGTATTCAAGAATGCGATCTTTAACAGATTCCAGTCCATAATGATCTTCATTCAAGATTTTCTCGGCTTTGGGAATATCATGTTTTACGCGTGAAGATTTAGACCAAGGCACTGCTAACATCGTCTCGATATAATTACGGCAAACCGAAGCCTCTGCTGACATGGGAGACATGGCCTTGAGCTTTTTCAACTCAGACATGGTCTTATCCAAGGCTTCTTTAGGCATTTTGGCTTTTTTAATCTTTTCTTCCAGTGCCTCAGTACTATTGTAACCTTCACCAATTTCACCCAACTCTTTTTGAATGGCTTTCATTTGCTCATTTAAATAGTATTCACGTTGGTTTTTTTCCATCTGACGCTTCACTCGGTTACGAATGAGCTTTTCCACTTGCAGAATATCAATTTCTGACTCCATCAAGTGCATTAGCATTTCCATACGCTTCTTTAAATGGCGTTGCTCAAGTACTGATTGGCGATCTTCCATTTTCATTGTCATATGCGCAGCAATGGTATCAACCATACGAGTTGGTTCATCAATCCCGGTTAATGATGACAATACTTCAGGTGGAATCTTTTTATTTAACTTCACATATTGATCAAACTGTGATAACAATGAGCGTGTTAATGGTTCAATATCATCAGTCTCATTGTAAATATCTTCCATTGGCTCAACTTTAACTTGTAAATAAGTGTCAATATCATCTAAGTGTTTGATGCCTGCTCTGGCATTACCTTCAACCAGTACTTTTAAAGTACCATCAGGCAAACGTAATAACTGCAAAATGGTGGCGATAGTCCCTACTGTGAACAGGTTGTTTTTTGATGGATTTTCATCTGAAGCCTTTTGTTGTGCCACCAAAAAAATCTTTTGCGAGGCATTCATAGATGCCTCCAGTGCATTAATAGATTTTTCTCTTCCCACAAACAATGGAATAACCATATGCGGATAAACCACTACATCACGTAAAGGTAATACCGGATAAATCTCATCAGCAGATTGACTCTTATCTTCTGGCTGAATAGTTGCGATTTCAGATTTGGACATTGTTACCTCGTTTAATGATTCACTGCAAGGCGTTGCTCGGTTTTGTCTTCATAAACAACCAATGGTTGCATTGCTTTTTCAAATACTTTTTCATCGACCAATACTTTAGTCACATGCTCTAATGATGGAAGACGATACATTACATCCAACATGGCCGATTCAAGGATCGAACGTAATCCACGCGCACCGGTTTTACGTTCAACTGCTTTTTTCGCTGCTACACGCACCGCTTTATTGGTAAACTCCAACTCAACACCTTCCATCTTGAACAAGTGTTGATATTGTTTGAGTAAAGCATTTTTCGGCTCTGTTAAAATCTGTACTAATGCATCTTCATCCAATTCCTCTAAAGTGGTGACCACCGGAACACGGCCAACAAACTCTGGAATCAAACCAAATTTTACCAAATCATCGGATTCGACTTTACTGATCAGCTTTGAATGTGAGGTTTTCTCTGCTTCACCCTTCACATCAGCATTAAACCCAATACCCGCTTTATCAGTACGTGCTTTAATGATTTTCTCCAAACCATCAAATGCTCCACCACAAATAAATAAAATGCGCGAAGTATCTACTTGTTCAAAGTCTTGCTGTGGGTGCTTTCTTCCACCTTTTGGCGGCACCGAGGCCACAGTGCCTTCAATCAATTTCAGTAATGCTTGTTGCACGCCCTCACCCGATACATCACGGGTAATAGAAGGGTTTTCAGATTTACGCGTGATTTTATCGATCTCGTCAACATAAATAATACCACGCTGAGCTTTTTCAACGTCATAATCAGCATTCTGTAAAATTTTCTGGATGACATTCTCTACATCCTCACCAACATAACCGGCTTCTGTCAGAGTGGTGGCATCGGCAATGGCAAATGGTACATTCAGAGATCGTGCCAGGGTTTGCGCTAACAGTGTCTTGCCTGAACCGGTTGGACCAATCATCAAAATATTACTTTTGCTTAGCTCAACGTCATGATTTTCCTGCTTGGCTTGAATGCGTTTGTAGTGATTATGCACGGCAACAGAAAGCACTTTTTTTGCATGCTCCTGGCCAATTACATATTCATTCAACGTGGCATGCACTTCCATTGGCGTGGGCACTTTGATAGTTTCTGATGCTACTGTTGGCAAACTGCTGGTATCTTCAGCAATAATTTCATTACATAGTGCTACGCATTCATCACAAATATAAACAGAAGGTCCAGCAATTAGCTTTTTCACTTCTTGTTGGCTCTTACCGCAAAACGAGCAGTATAAGGTGTTACTTTTTTTGTTATCCTTTGACATCAAAGACGCTCCCATAAAGAATCGCGCTCACCATGCCTTGCAAGATGAGTCCTTTTGCGAATTTTTTCAAGGTAGAACAGTCAAATTAACCGTCTTTTTTTGCTTTGTCAGTTATTTTACCGTCATCAATATCATTACGTGATACAAATACTCGATCAACCAATCCATATTTAACAGCTTCATCAGCATCCATGAAGTTGTCACGATCAGTATCCTGCTGGACTTGTTTCAACGGTTGGCCGCTATGATGTGCAATAACTCTATTTAAGCGGTCTTTAATGCGCAGCATATGACGCGCATGAATTTCCACATCAGAGGCCTGTCCCTGAAAGCCACCCAATGGCTGGTGAATCATCACGGTTGAATGTGGTAGCACATAGCGTTTACCTTTTTGACCGGCACAAAGTAATAATGCCCCCATACTACAAGCTTGACCCACGCAAAGGGTTGAAACGTCAGGTTTGATAAATTGCATGGTGTCATAGATAGACATCCCTGTGGTTACTGAACCGCCCGGTGAGTTGATATAAAGACTCACATCCTTATCTGGATTTTCAGACTCTAAAAACAACAACTGTGCCACAACCAAATTAGCCATATGGTCATTCACTTCACCAACCAAAAATACTACACGCTCTTTAAGTAAGCGTGAATAAATATCGAATGAGCGCTCACCGCGTGCGGTTTGCTCAACCACCATTGGGACTAATGTTGAATCAAAAATCACTGATATTCCTTAACTACTCTAAACCCATTAGTCGATTGTCAATAACGTCGTTTTTATCACATATCGTTATTCACAATCCCCTTGCCAAACATTTTTCATTGTTTGGTGCTTAGTTGACTGTATTTTATCTGTGACAAGTCACCTTTTCCAGACACAATCCCCGAGTACTCAATACTTACAGGGGTGCTTCACAGTCCACTAATTACCCATGATTTCTTTAAACTTCATAGGCTTGTCAGTCACTTTAGCCGACTCCAAAAGCTTGTCAACTACTTGATCCTCAAGCACTGCCTGACGAATTTCATCCATGCGTTGTTGATCTTGTTTGAATAGCTTAACTGCTTCATCGACATCTTCATACACCGATGTCATCGTTTTTAGCATTTCATCTATACGTTTCTCATCGGGTTCAAGCTTATGTGCCTTGATTACAGAGCCCATCAACAAGCCTAACTTCACACGGCGCTCTGCTTGTTCTTTGAAAAGCTCATCTGGCAATTGTGGTAATTTTTGTTTATCAGCGCCCATGCGCTGAAGCGCATCTTGTTTCAAGTTGCCAATCTCTTGTTGAGTTAAAGCAGAAGGCACGTCGATTTCATTATGCTTAATCAATTCATCAATCAACTGTGATTTAATACGTCCTTTAATGGCAAAGTTTAATT